>JAFGMP010000009.1 GCA_016927495.1 Candidatus Latescibacterota bacterium
ACAGGGCAGACACACAGGTCTGCCCCTACGCATATATATAATACAGGGCACAAGATGGTGTGCCCCTACAAATTCATTGTCCCTTACCCCTTGTACCTTGCACCTGTATTTTCTCCTTCTGCCTTTCTGCCTCTGTGCCTTCTGCCTTTTTTTATTAAAAGCTTTCTGCTAATTGACATTTCTGTATAAAACATTATATTACTGCCATGTCATTACCATTCGATACATACGATGAGATTATCAAGCAGACGCCGAGCATCAGGAGATGCGGGATTGTAACCGAATCACGGGGACTGCTTGTCGAGTCACGGGGGCCGCAGGCATCCCTCGGCGAACTGTGCCGTATCGAGTTCGGTAACGGGGCACGTGTGCCTGCCGAGGTTGTGGGATTCCGTAACAATCGCCTTCTGCTCATGCCGCTGGGGGAACTGGGCGGGATTGCACCCGGTATGACGGTATCCGCTACGGGTAAGCCCTATATGGTTCCGGTGGGTTCCGATATGCTGGGGAGAGTGCTCGATGGATTCGGTAATCCGATCGATGGCAAGGGTTCGTTTGCTACGGATGAAGTTCTTCCCCTGACCGGAGAAAAGATAAATCCGCTTGTCCGCCGGAGAATCACAGAACCGCTCTGGACCCAGGTGCGGGCGATCGATGCGGTAACCACGGTGGGCAAAGGGCAGCGCATGGGAATATTCTCGGGAAGTGGGATCGGCAAAAGTATCACGCTCGGTATGATAGCACGGAATGTGATCGCCGACGTCAACGTTATCGCTCTTGTGGGCGAACGTGGCCGCGAGGTTCGCGAGTTTCTCGAAAACGATCTCGGTGAAGAGGGTCATAAGCGCTCGGTTGTTGTTGTGGTGACATCGGACCTTCCGGCAATCCTCCGTATCCAGGGAGTCAAAGTAGCGGTCACCATATCCGAATATTTCCGTAAGCATGGCAAAGATGTTGTGCTTATGCTGGATTCGATCACACGTCTTGCCATGGCTCAGCGTGAGGTGGGCCTGTCCGCAGGTGAACCGCCGACGACCAAAGGGTATACGCCCTCGGTCTTTGCGCTTATGCCATCGATCCTCGAACGTGCTGGGACATCGGACAGGGGCACGATCACCGGTTTCTATACCGTGCTTGTTGAGGGGGATGATGTCAACGAACCGGTAAGCGACACCGTGCGATCAATTCTGGATGGCCATATAGTGCTTACCAGGAAGCTTGCCAATCGCGGTCATTATCCTGCAATCGATATTTTGCAGAGCCTTTCACGTGTTCAAAAGGATGTTGTCGACGCTAACCATTTGCAGATGGTGCGAAAACTGATTGAAATTTATTCCACCTATATTGATTCTGAGGATCTTATCAACATCGGCGCATATCCGACCGGGTCCAGCAAACGTATCGACCGGGCGATTGACAGGATAGATGATATCAACGCCTTTCTTATGCAGGAAATTACCGAGAGAACTTCTCCCGGAGAGATGCTGAAAATGCTTGAGAAAGCAGTAGGGAGTGAAAAGTGAACCGTTTCAGATTCAGGCTGGCAAGTATTTTACGGCTCCGTGAGGTCCATGAAGACAAAAAGAAACGTGAATTCGGCGCTGCGTTGGGAAAGCTCAATCTTGAGAATAATGAGCTCAATCAGCTAAAAGGATCTCTGCAAGATCACGAGATCGGCATGGAAAAAAGGAGCAGGGGAACCGTGTCAGTTCATCAGTTGCGAAATAATTTCAACTATGCCCGAGCCCTCGACATGAAAATCGGTGAACAGAAAAAACATGTCAAAGCTGCTGCCGATGTTGTGGAATCGAGACGGGTCGAGCTTGCAGAATCATCGAAAAAGAAAAAAATACTCGAGCATCTTAAAGACCGTGACCGGGAAGAACATAACCATGCGGTTGAAAAGGAAGAGCAGGTTGTTATCGACGAGCTTACCACACAGCGTTATAAAAATCACCGGGATTAGCTGCAGAAATTTCAAAACACATCTTTTTACTTCTCCATATTTTTTCTAAAAGCATTCATGTATTTGAATCACAAATTAAAAAATTCGTTTTATTTCCTCGAAAGTTCATAATAGTGGAATACTTTCAATTTTTTCGTTTTGTAATTATTGACATATTTTGCTAAACAGCATAAACAATCATATCACATGCGGCAATATTTGCCTGAAAGGAATAAAGTATCTGATGCTCGTACATGGCAGAAGAACGAGTATGCCATGTATAATATGTTGTATGACAATACAATACATGAATTTTACAATGTTGGCATGTATGTTGCGGATCTGTTTTTACGGTGATTTGTGCGTACATGTCCGGGAGTTGAGTTGAAATGAACATCATGAAGGTGCTTAAGTTAGTGCTGGTAATTTTGCCGATGGTAATAATAATCGGATTGGTTTTCTATTTTCAGGGAATAAAGAAATTAGGAACGCCGGCTGAGTTTAAACAAAAGCAACTGGAATTGATTCAAGCCCGCCTTGATTCGATAAAGAAGGTGGAAAGCAGCAAGCTTTTGCCGGAGAATATTGCGGATTCGACCCTTTTCAGTGTCGGAAGGCATACCGGTATTTTTGAGGACAATAAACAATTTGAAGATCAGCTTAAAGCAGCACAGACAACACTGGATTCGCTTGAAAAAGAAAAAAACACACTTGATGCTAAGGAAAAAAGTATAGATGCAAAGATTAATAATCTCAACACTATCTCTCAACTGGCTGAGGATAAAAATATCAATAATCTTGCAAAAATATATGATGCCATGAAAACACCACAGGCAGTACCCCTTTTCACCTCCATGGATGATTCACTCGCTGTTGCTATCATATCCCTGATGCAGCAGCGGAATGCATCGAAACTTTTGGGAGCGATTGCGGAAAAAGATGTGGAAAAAGCCGCCAGATTAAATAAACTTCTTGCGGAGATAGGAAAGTAATTAAAGGAATGATTATATGTCCTCAAAATATTGATTTCAGTGGATTAGCCGGATTATTATCGTCCCCCAATGTATCATCCGGTTCAACGGATACATCTGATTTCGCTGCCCTGATTATGAGTATGCTCGGTGGTGACACAAATCCGGATATAAATATATATCCCGTTTTGACAGAACCTGAAGAAATTTCGGGTATTTCCACTGAACTTATCTCCGGTATCGACTCAACGCAAACCATTGAAGCCAAATGTGTAATCAGTACAAAAGACGGTAAAAAAATAATTATTCCGGTTATGCTGTTAAATGCCGAAAATATTGAATTTAGCAATATGATTTACGATGCAATAATTGAATCGGTAAATTCGCAATCCGAAAATACCGATACTCAAATTGCCGCTTCAGATAGTGGTATTGAAAAAGATACCGAAAATGCACCAATGTTCGCCCGCCCGCTTCAGACATCGTATGTTCCCAATAATGATAATGTGAATTTTGGGAATGTGAATATTACCGGAGATAGCCTGACAGAAAAAGCTTCAGCCGTTGTTGATAAAGCAGTGTCCGAACAACCAACGGTATCGACAGAAAAGCTATCGGGTACAAATGAGCCTGGCGAAACTGAAACCGTTACAGATACAGAAACACTTTCAGATAATAGCGCTGAAGAAATCGTAAAATCACATACATCGTTCAAAACTGATGAGTTTACCGGTTTGCCACAAACCGAAATCGCCGGGCAAAACAAAGAAAATATTACTATCCCTGATAATAAAGAAAGCCAAATTCAGCATATCGAAACAGAAGATATACAGGTCCCCGTTGACAGTGTAATTGAGAAGTCCGACAGTATTATCCGAAATTTCAGGTTTTCGGAGATATCGGATGAATCGGTTCTGTCAAATACGACCGGTGATGAACAATCGACTCAAGTCACTTTGAAAATTATCGGGGCATCGGATGATAATACTTCGACCGATCAAATATTTTATGTCCAAAATAAAACAGATAATATGAGCACAGAACAAAAAAGAATCAACATAAAGATCAATGGCTTACTTCAGGAAACGACTCAACAGCCGTTATCGATAATCAGGATCAGCACATCTTCCGGAGAAATACCGATAATATTGAACTTGCCCGATTCTTCCGGCCAAAATATCTCTGCCGCTGATCTGATAAATGATCTGATTACCGCAGGAGCAGATGTCGAACTGGTTTTGGACACGATCAGGACAAGCGTGAATACCGAAATTTTGCCGGTTGGCAGAAATACCGATGCTGACGGGAATGTACAGCTTTTCGAGAATAACGGTTTTTCTACAAAAACAAACCGAACCATATTTATTATTCCCGATGCCATAAACCATGATACTGTGCAAACCTCCGGGTTTCAACCAAATACCGGAATTATTCGAAATATCTCAGACACACAAGAGATACGCAATACGGATACTGAAAACACTGGTCAACAAATACAGCATAATGAACAGAAAGTTTCGGATCAGAACGGTTTAATTGTCTCAGCGGGAAAAACAAGTTACTCAGAGGAACAAGTTGATGAGGAAATTTTACATATTGAAAAAGTAACACCTGATGTTAATGTTGATAATGTTTCTCAAAATCGGCAATCGGGGGGAGTTGGCGCGGGTTCAAATCCGACCGACGAACAACGCACCTTCACACGCACCCCAGTAAAGCCCCCCGATGCCGTTATTAAAGCTCCCGAATCCATACCTATATCGGTGGCCGGGGAAACGGAAACGCTAACCGTTGAGAACACAACATCGGAGGTACAATATGCTACCGTAGTGAGTGCGAACCAACCCGAAAAGCCTTTGAGTGTAAGTACAATCGCCGATGATAGTACTCGTGAAATATTGGTAAAGGAAAACATATCAATTAAAATTTCAAGTACTATCATACCTGAAACATTCCAAAAATCGACCGCGACATTTTCTAAAATCGATAGTATTGAAAAAAACATGGATTCGGACATAATACCTGATAAGTCAACAGGTGAAGAAATTTCGGTTACTGGAAAAAATGATATGCCGGTTACCGATGCTACACCCACTTTTGAAATGTCGGGTAAAGTGACCGGAACAGTTGTTTCACGGTTCATCCGTACAGGTTCGGAACACAAATTTCTTGAATCGGGCGAGGAGATAAAAGTCAATGAGCAGATTCAAACTTCACCCGCATCATCAGTTGTTTCTTCCGGTTCAATTGAAAAAAACGCAGATTTCAATACAACGATGGAAGTAAAGAATATAGAAACGGAAACTCTACAGGTTAAACATAACGGCGATACTTCGGTTCAGCAGGGAAACCAAAAAATACAATGGAATGAATCTGTTTCATCCGAAAGTTTTGTACGTCCGAATGATAGTGAAGTAAAATCCGGATATGAAAAACCTGTAGTGAGTAAGGCAACGGATGGAGAAAATGTACGACCAGTATTTACTGAGAGACAATCGGAAACGGATGCGAAAATATCTGTCGACAAACCGACTGACAGTATCAAAAAAACAGCTCATCCCTCATTTACTGTGAATACAGACATACCTGAATATACAGAAAAATCCGAACAAACGGAACAACATGACACAAACACATTCACTACCGTAAAGGATTCGGTAAAATCCGGAATTTCTGATATAGCGGGAACCGATCCGTCACCGGGAAACACAATTAATATCACTGGCAACGATTCCGAGGACAGCGGAATTACATCTCATCAAAAAGATATGAAAACCGAAGGTGATAAGGATGCGACAATACAATCAAAAACATTTAACGATGCGCCTTCGGAGTCTGAAGAAATTAATCCGGAACCTGCGAAGAAAAATGATTCTCAGGTTAAGGCAGCGCATATAACGGAACAAAGAAAACATGACATGTCTTCATCTCGGCCAGAGAAAATTACGGTTGTATCGGATAATAAATCAGGTACGGTTAATGCGGTAACTCGATCAGTTGAATCTACTTCAGATAGCGATCTTCCTGTAAATTCATTTTCGGTATATAAAACTACCGAACAGATAACTGTAGCACCTGATGTTGATGCCACTTTGAAATATGCAGAGGGGAAATCTCATCGGATGTATTCCGAGACGGATAGTTCGGGAAAGCCTTTGGTGGTAAATAATATCGAAGGAGATATTGGAAAGGGCCGTCACCGGTACGGGTCCTCTGAAAGCGAATTGATGAGTGATCAAAACAGGCAGTTCGGCGCTTCAGGATATGCTGGTGAAAATAAAGTCGGCGATATCGAGGATTTTAGTGCGGTACAGAGTAAACTGTTTTCGGATTACGGTGAAAGTGATTCCGATAGGTATGCACTGAATGTTGGACAATCAGATTCGGTTTTGAAAGTGGATACACAATTTGGTGGACGTGGAATTTTCCAAAATAACGATGCCGGGACAATACATGACATCAAAAATGAAGTTTTGAACACAATAGTAAAAAATGCAAAGTTTATGTTCAATAGCGGGCAGTCAAGTGCTGTAATAAACCTTGAACCACCGAGCCTGGGTAAACTGAAACTGGAAATAATATCCGATAATTTCAGGATAACCGGTAAAATTACGGTGGAATCAAATGAAACAAAAGAAATTATTCAAAGCAAATTAATCGAATTGAAAGAGCAGCTTACTCAAAGTGGTCTTAAGGTTGAATCTTTCGATGTGCAACTTGGGCATAACAGCGGTACTGATTCCTGGGCTAACCGTGAAAAAATTGAAAATCTTACTCAAAATTTAAGACGTAACATTCGGGAAAACGAAAAAATTGAATCAGAGTATATTTCAGGAATACAGTCGGTAGGAAGAGGAAAGTCCATGGATTCGGGCTATCTCGATATATTGATGTAGCTTAAGTGAATTGAAAAGAAACATACAAATATCGAAAACAGATTGTTATTTATAGGAGGAACATAGATATGGTAAGTGGAATCTCGAACGAAACACAATATTACACTCCGGAAACCTCAGCAACACAAGGTACTATTTGGGGGTCTACCGAAGAAGATGTTGAGACCGCGGCAAGTAAAGATGTATCATCTCTCGGTAAAGATGATTTTCTTAAATTGCTCATTGCCGAATTACAGAATCAGGATCCCCTGAATCCGGCAGACAATACCGAGTTTATTGCACAGTTGGCCCAATTCAGCTCACTGGAACAGATGACTACAATGAACGATAATCTCGAAAAGGTTCTCACATACAATAAGTCTGTTACAGAATCGATCAATAATTCGATGATGGTTAATTTTATCGGTAAAACGGTAACGGCAGTTTCCGATGAATTTGTATACGATGGACTGAATCCGGTGGAATTGGGTTTCGAGCTTGACCAGGATATATCTCGTGGAACACTTGAGATTTATAACGAAAATGAGGTCTTGGTCAAAACGATCTCCCTTGATTCCATGGAAGCCGGTCTTCGAAGCACGGTTTGGGACGGATTTACAGACCTTGGATTACTGGCCGGGGACGGAATATATACTTATAAAGTTAATTATTATGATATGGTGGAAAATCAGGGGGAAGCAACGACGGTTTTTTCGGGAACAGTCGAAGGCGTATCCTATAAGGACGGTATGGCGTATCTTGACATAAACGGTATGCTTGTACCATTTAATGAGATAACACACATAGTTCAGGAAGACGAGTAAACGTTCAATAATGTTCGGAATTTTATTGTCAGGAGGTGAGAAATGATTAAAAACCCGAACATAACAGGTTTTATTGGTACCGTTAACAATACCACAGGCCTTACCAAGGTTATCAGAACCGGTCAGAATACTTCTTTTTCCGATGTTCTGAAATTACAGCTTGAACGTGAATCAGGTATAACGTTCAGCACCCATGCAATGGACCGTATACAGGCACGTGGAATTCAACTTGGAACCGATGAATTAAACAGGTTGTCACAGGCAATATCAAAGGCAAAGGATAAAGGCGCTACGGATTCACTAATACTGCTTGATGATATGGCTTTTATAGTGAGTATAAAGAATAAGACAGTTATTACCGCAATGTCAGGAGAAGCGGTAAAAGAAAATGTGTATACGAACATCGACAGCGCCATAGTAACATAATAAAATTATGGGCCGGACCTCATTGAGGGAGCCCGACACCGTCGATCGATTGACACGGTGCAAATTCAAAAGGAGTTAAGTAAAATGGCAGGCAGAGCTATGCAGACCGCTGTTAGCGGTATACGTAACCAACAGACATATATGGATGTTATAGCAAATAACATCTCAAACTCGGGCACCATGGGGTACAAAAAGGGCCGAATAACTTTTGAGGAATCTTTCTATCAACTGCTTCAGGGCGCTTCAAGACCTCCCGGTGACCAGGGCGGTGTTAATCCGCTTCAGATCGGAAACGGAACATCGGTCGGTTCAATCGATACCTTGTTTACACAGGGCCCAATCGAATCAACAGGGAACCAGAGTGATATTGCGATCCGCGGCGAAGGATTTTTTGTGGTTGCCGAAGGTAACCAATATTACTATACACGAGCCGGATCATTCCAGTGGGATTCCAATGGGACTATGGTTATACCTTTTAACGGAATGAAAGTACAGGGAAGAATTGCAAACGAGAATGGAGTTGTCAGTGATGGTAGTCCTATACAGGATATCGTTGTTCCGTTCGGTACGGTTGACCCTGCCAAGACTACGACCGAGGTTAATTTTGTCGGTAATCTGGATTCCGCCGCAGAACCTTTAGGCAATGTTTTACGTACCGCCCGTATGTATTCACGGGAAGTTGCGGGAAGCACTACCGATATCAACGGTTTATATGCAAATGGAGATGCCGACCTTCAGATAACTGGAATGTCTTCACTTTCGACTACTATAACGGTTACAATTACCGACGCTACTACCGGTGATCACTCGAAAACTTTCACCTATGTTGCCGAGGATACCGGCCCATCAAGTCTGGATTTTAACACGCTTGATAATCTCGTGGCGGAAATAAACAGTGAATTCAGTACATACGTAAATGCCGCTGTTAACAACGATGGCGCACTCAGATTTAATAATCTTGGCGCGGCTACGAATACAATTACTTTATCAAGCGTGAATTCGGTTCTGGATAAAGCCCTGGGTTCAGCTAACGGCATTATCGGTGACAAGACGACAGACCAGTTTTCACATGTTGCGGTAGCTTCGGATAATCTGACTACGCTTCGTAATTATCAGGGCGTTAATCTTGGCCTTACATTAGCCAATACAATTACTGTTGACGGACGAGTAGGCGGAACAGCGATTAATACTTCCTCGATTAATGTTAATGATGGTGAAGGCAATAGTCTTACTTATGGTGAATATGTTAAGCTTATCAAGGATGCATTCGGAATTACCAACACGACGGCAGTTGAAATCGATTCGACGACCGGTGCGATGATCATCAATGCAGACGGAGGATTGGAAAACGAAATCACCGCAGTAAATATTTCTACCAACTCAAAAACATCGGGAGGTACAGCACAGGTATTTGACAGTGTTTTCGATGCCACTATCGGCAACTGGAACCAGACGCAGGAAGCTGAGGATGTTACTCATTCTGCCGCAGTACAGGTATTCGATTCACTGGGTAACACTCATACGCTTACGCTTGAATTTAAGAAGGATGTGACACTTCCCAATCGATGGGAATGGAGTATCACGGTTCCTGAGCCGGCTGAATTATCGGGTGGATCTTCAGGTTCGGTATCATTTGATTCAAACGGTTTTATTGAATCATTTTCTTATTCTCAGGGTGCGAGTTCTTTAACATTCGATCCTAAAAATGGCGCTGAAGTCCCTGTGGATATAGTACTTGATTTCGGTACAATCGGAAGCGCAGATGGTATTACCCAATTTGCAAGCACCTCGACGGCTATTGCCCGTGATCAGAACGGATATTCTGCCGGTACGCTGGACAACGTAGTAGTGGGCCAGAACGGAACTATCACCGGTGTGTTCACGAATGGTAACTCCAGGACTCTCGCAAGGCTTGTTCTTGCAACGTTTAATAATCCTGCGGGTCTTCTCAGAGTAGGAGATAATACCTTTGATGTTTCATCAAATTCAGGGCTTC
Organism: Candidatus Latescibacterota bacterium; assembly: GCA_016927495.1. Lineage (GTDB taxonomy): Bacteria > Latescibacterota > Latescibacteria > Latescibacterales > Latescibacteraceae > JAFGMP01. The sequence continues at coordinate 10,038 of JAFGMP010000009.1, forward strand.
CGATATATGGATTTGCCGATTCATCAATCAATGCCACGCTTACACCCGGAGCTGTCGAAATGTCCAATGTTGATATCGCTGAGGAATTTACCAGTATGATAATGGCTCAGCGTTCGTTTCAGGCAAATGCACGAACAGTGACAACATCGGATGAAATTCTGCAGGAGACGGTCAATTTGAAACGTTAATAGCATAAACTAAGTATTTTCATTTATTTTTAGTATATTCAGGAATGAGAGGGAGCCCTTTGCTTGATTTGAAAAACAGGGGTGAAGGGCTTCCCGATATATATTCTGGTTATATAATATGACAACTTGCCAAAATCCGATATTTAAAATATTTTATATTCAAACCGTTTACATGTATCTTAAGCCTTAAGCGAAGTATCGTTACAGTAGCCACAATACATAGAAATCTCCGGATATTCAATATTCGTGACTTAGATGAGGGATTAAATTTTACAGGGATGAAACAAAATAAAAAGACTAAATGTCCGAGATGTTTTTTCATTTTGGGACAACTTGTCGAATATTATATTAATACCGATGTTATTAAAAAAGGGATGTCGCCCATTATCAAAGATATTATTCTGTTTTGATATAAATATTTCAGATGGTATAATTTTTGCAAATATTTTATCGTCGTAATTTGCTTTTAAATCGAGAAAGAAAAAAAATGATTAAACTTACGCGCCTTAACGGTTCGATGATAGTATTGAATCCTGATTTGATTGAATATGTCGAAGCAACTCCGGATACAATCATTACGCTTACAACAGGACAGAAAATTCTAATCAGAGAACCTGTCGATGATGTCATAGAAAAATTTACCGAATACAAACGATGTATTAACACGCGTACGATTGTTGATTAAGAAGGAGCGGTAATGGACCTTGCCACGATTATAGGGTTGGTCACAGGATTAGGGTTTGTTGTTTTCGGAATCCTTAAAGGTGGAAGCCTGTTACAATTTTATGATTTACCGTCGATTTTAATTGTAGGAGGTGGAACTATTGGGGCGACTCTGATAAATTATCCGCTTACAGAGATAATAGGAGTCATTAAAGTGGTTAAAAATGCGTTTCTCCATAAAGAAAAGTCACCTCTTGGGATTATCGAAACTCTTGTCGGTTTTGCCGAAACCGCTCGGCGCGAAGGGATACTTTCGCTTGAACAACAGGCGCAGTCTTTGGAAGATGATTTTCTGAAAACCGGTATTAATCTGGCTGTTGACGGTACAGAACCCGAATACATCAAGGATATTATGTCGACTGAATTGGATTATATTGAAGAACGTCACAAAGTTGGCGCGGGTATTTTTGATGCCATGGGATCATATGCTCCAGCCTTCGGAATGGTCGGGACATTAATTGGTCTGGTAAATATGCTTGCATCAATGGATGATCCGTCGACAATTGGACCCAGTATGGCGGTTGCTCTTATTACAACTTTTTACGGAGCATTGTTGGCAAACCTGGTGTTTCTTCCAATCGCCGGGAAACTTAAGCACAGATCTGCAGGTGAATTGCTCTTAAAGCAACTTTGTATTGAGGGAATCATGGCAATCCAGTCCGGAGACAATCCGCGGATTGTTGAAGGTAAATTGAAAGCTTTTATTGCTCCTTCTCAGAGAGCATCATCTGTATCATCGGAATAATGCAAGATGGCAAAGAAAAAAAAAGAGCCTGAAGGTCCGAAAGGTGCTCCTGCATACATGACAACCTATGGGGACATGATGACTCTGCTGTTATGCTTTTTTGTCCTCTTGGTATCTTTTTCCACCATGGAGATCGAGAAATTCAAAGCAGCGGCGGCATCACTCAAAGGTGCGTTATCGGTTTTGCCTTATCAGGACAGAGTAATGCCGAATCCTGTACAGATGCAGCGTCCAACAAAAGGTGAAAAAAAAGAGAAAAACCGTCGGCGTTCACGTGCTGTTGTACAATTACGGAGAATAATACGAGACAGAAATCTTCAAAACATTGTAAGTGTCCGTGAAAATGAAGGCGGAGTTCATATTACAATCGGCGATCCGGCGCTTTTTGACAGCGGTAAAACAGATATTAAGCCAGATATTCTGCCAGTTTTGAACCAGATAACCGAGATTATTGACACCGGTAACGATTTAATCCGTGTAGAAGGCCATACCGATAATGTTCCGATACATACAGCGCAGTTCAGGGATAATTGGGATTTGTCCATCGGCCGTGCGTTGTCTGTTATAAGATATATGAGGTCCCGGCAGGTTAACATTGATCCGAGGAGACTACGTCCTGTCGGGTGCGGTGAGTTTCATGCCATTGCTCCAAATGATACACCGGAAGGACGGGCAATGAACCGCAGAGTTGAAATATTTATCGATTTTAATGAGTAGCTTGGGTATCATAAGTTAGTTAAAAACATAAAAATTATTTGTATATGATGTAACAGCTCCGGAGGTTAATCCATGGCGGATGGCAAAAATAAATCTATAATAATGTATGGGGTGATTATTCTTGTCATCCTCATTGTTGATATAGTCGGCGGTTATTTCATAGGGAAAAAAGTATTAAATTATGTTTATAATACTGAAGGATTACAGGAAAATGTAAATGGTGAGGACACTGAAGACAAACAGGTCAAAGATGACACCGGAGTTCCTGGCACCATGATTACTCTTGAGCCGATAAATCTAAATCCTGCTAATTCCAATGGGGAAATTTTTTCATGCGATATAGTACTTGAAGCAAAAGATGCAGTTGTTATTACGGAACTGGGTACAAGGAATGCACAGATAATGGATAAGATATCGACATATTTATCTTTAAAAACAGTTCAGGAATTAAACGATGCGAAATTATGGGATGGTTATCGTAAAGAGATGACCGATCTTATTAATTCACTGTTATCCGGTGGTGAAATTTCAAATATTTACATAAAACAGAAAATAATTCAGTTTGAGTAGGAGGTGATATCCTGTGGCGGAAATTCTCTCCCAGGAAGAAATAGATGCGTTGTTATCGGCGGTATCGTATGGAGAGGATGTTCAGGTCCAGGCTGAGCCGACAAAGACGGAAAAGTTTATTAACACTTACGATTTCCGTCATCCCGCGCGTGTCAGTAAAGATCAGTTAAGAACACTCCAAAATCTGCATGATAATTTCGCACGGCTTCTGAGCGCTACATTTTCAACACTTCAGAGAGCTATTATCGAAATCAATCTCGTTTCGGTCGATCAGATTACCTACAGCGAGTTTATCATGAGTCTGTCGTCTCCGAGTTGTACCTATACATTCAGGATGGAACCTCTGGAAGGTGTGGCAATTATTGATTTTAGTCAGTCGGTTGTGTTTAGTTTTGTAGACAGGTTGTTTGGTGGAAGAGGTACTTCGATTATTACGGAGCGGGAAATTACCTGGATAGAGAAAAGTGTTATGAACAATATCATCAATCGGACACTGAGAGATCTCGAACGTACATGGGAAAGGATAATACCGCTTGAATGTAATGTTGAAATGCTTGAAACAAATCCCGAATTTGTACAGGTTGTTCCTGCGTCCGAAACGGTGGTACTCATCTCGTTCGAATTGAAAAGTGAAAATGTCAGCGGACTGATCAATCTGTGTTATCCATACATAACAATTGAACCTATCGCCCTGAGGTTAGGTGGCCAGAACCTGGTGAGTTCCTCAAAAGAGGTGCCAAGGGACGAACTGGAAAAAAACCGGAAGAGAATTCAATATTTTGAATCGAAAATTAAAGCCAATCTCGGGCATACATCACTTACTATACGCGACTTACTCGATTTGAAAATTGGTGATGTTGTAGTTTTAAATAAGCGTTTGAATGAAAATGTAGATGTATTTGTCGAGGAAGAATTAAAATTTGCGGGAAGAGCCGGTTTGAAAGGCAAATATAAAGCTGTAGAAATAATATCCCGTCTTGTCCCTGAAGGATTGGATGCGTTTGAGGGAACGGAGGACTAATAATATGGCAGCCGATGAAAATAAAAATACTGTGGAACAGGAAGAACTGGATAACAGCGAAAGCGCCGAAGAGACTGATGTCGATGAGGCAACTGAAAAGGATACGGAACCTGAAGAGGATGATCTTGAAGCTCAAATGGCTGCGGCCATGGCTGAAGATAGCGGTGATGATGCTGTTGACGACCTTGAGGCTGAGATGGCCGCAACGATGGCGCTTGAAAGTGAAGAAGATGATGGAGATCTTGATCTTGAAGCCCAGATGGCTGCGGCTATGCAGGAAGATGATATGGACAGTATTGACGATGCCTTATCTCTGGGTGATAATCGTCGCCCGGGTAAAGATATTCCCGTGAAATCTCTTGAATTCCAGCAATTGAGGCCATCCGATGAGATTGTTGAGTCGGATAATATTGACAGGCTTTTGGACGTTTCTTTGAATATATCAGTGGAACTCGGAAGAAAACAGATGCAGATTAAAGAGATACTTGGGCTTGGCCCCGGAAAAATAATCGAGCTTGATAAACTTGCAGGTGAGCCTGTCGATCTTCTCGTGAACGGTAAACTTCTTGCTAAGGGTGAAGTTGTCGTCGTGGATGAAAACTTCGGAGTTCGTATAACCGACCTTATTAATCCCCAGGACCGAATAAAAATGCTTTGAAAATAAGCTGAAATTGATAACACAATAAAAAATGAGTTGATATTATTTTAAAAAAGCTTAAACTTATTGGTAAAATCGTTACGAATATTTTCGTATGAACGCTTGCTTTTTTTGTTAACATTTCAGATTTTATTGTGCATAGTTTATTCGGCAATCGAATCCAATCGATCCCTCAAAGTGAGAAGATATCAGTGTTGAACAATCTGGTTCGTCAGGTATACGCGAATTTATTTTCAGTGATATCTGCAACAGCGGAAACAGGGGATAGTACGGCTTTTTTATTGTCGGATACAACACGGTCAAGTGTCAACCTGTTTATACAAACCTTGCAGGTTATTGTTGCGCTTGGTGTTACAGTTGTTCTTCTTATTTGTGCCCTCTGGATTTTTAAAAGAGTAATAAACCTCAGGAATGTGACCGGTATTGCGGGAAGTTCAATGCGGGTTCTTGAAATACGGCATATTGATCCCAAAAAATCAATTATTCTGGTTAAAGTCCTTGACAGGGTATTGATAATCGGTTGTACCGAAAATTCAATAACCGGTCTCGGGGAACTGTCTTCGGATGAGATAAGCAGATTAAACATTACAGAACATGCGGAAATAAAAGTCTTTGATGCTATTCTTTCACGGATTACAGGTAAAGCGGGTACAAATTCGCCTGACGGGAACATTAAAAACAGATAACTTTCGGTGTTGATTTTAAGTGCTTCGTGGGAACGGAGGAACATGATACATAGAGTCATTTTTTTGTGTATGGTGTGTCTTTTTATGGTACTTGTACCGGAGTATGTTATTGCCCAGCAGCTCCCGGGCATCAATATCAATGTGGGAACAAGCGAATCACCCGAAGATGTAGCTGTCACCATACAGATTATACTGCTCATCACCCTGCTGAGTTTAGCTCCGGCTTTACTTATTCTGCTTACTTCGTTCACAAGGATTATTATTGTATTATCTCTTCTCCGACATGCATTAAGTACACAACAGATGCCTCCGAACCAGGTACTGATAGGACTTGCACTGTTTTTGACCTTTTTCATTATGATGCCGGTTTTCAATGAAATCAATGACCAGGCCATTCAACCATACCTTAACAAGGAAATCGGTCAGCGTGAGGCATTCGAACGGGCTGTAGGTCCTCTCAGGATATTTATGTTTAAACAAACCCGCCAGAAAGATATAGCGCTCTTTCTGCGTGCAGGAGACTATGCCCAACCGGCGACACGGGACGATGTTCCCACAATGGTGCTTATTCCCGCTTTTATAATTTCGGAACTGCGAACAGCTTTTCAGATGGGATTTTTGCTGTTTATACCGTTTTTGATTATTGATATGGTGGTTGCAAGCGTGCTCATGAGTATGGGCATGTTGATGCTTCCTCCAATTATGGTTTCACTGCCGTTCAAAATACTGCTTTTTGTGCTTGTGGACGGCTGGAATCTCATAGTACAATCATTAGTGACAAGTTTTCGGTAAGGTAAAAGGATAGGTATATGACTCCTGACCAGGCTGTACAGATTGCCCGTGAGGCGATGATAGTTACGTTGCTCCTTTCTGCTCCCATGCTCGGATTCGGGCTTGTAGTAGGTTTGATAGTTAGTATCTTTCAGGCGGTTACCCAGATTAACGAAATGACACTTACATTTATTCCGAAGATAATAGCGGTTGCTTTGGCGCTTGCAATTTTTCTTCCCTGGCTTATTCAGACGATTGTTGATTTCACGACGAATTTGTTTCAATCCCTGCCAAATATGACGATGTGAAAGTCTTATCATGGATATTTTCAGTATAACGCTTACCGATATATATCATATTTTACTCGTGATGTTCAGAACCGGTGCCCTTCTCATGACGGTACCGTTATTTGGTCATGTCTCAATTCCGCGGATTTTACGGGTTTGGATTGTACTTATACTCGGTTTCATAATTTATCCTTCGACAGTTCTCAGCGCAGTTCAACCGCCGCCGACTATCGTGCATTTTACCCTTGCAATCGGAGGTGAAATAGCAATTGGCCTGTTGATAGGATTTGCAGTGATAATCGTATTTTCGGGTGTTCAGTTTGCCGGTCAGCTAGTGGGTTTGCAGATGGGTCTTGCAGTCGCAAACATCAGTGACCCCCTGGGATCCGGACAGATATCGATCGTCAGCGAGTTTTATTACCTGTTGAGCCTTCTTATCCTGATAACCATTAACGGGCATCATTTTATTATCGAAGCGCTCATCAAGTGTTTTGATCTTGTACCTGTGGGGGGGGCCGTATTCAAACCCTCGCTTGCCGAATACTACATTAATCTGAGCAGCATGGTATTTGTGGTTGCGGTCAAGCTTGCGGCGCCTGTCATTATTACCCTATTCATCATCAATGCCGTCCTTGGTATTATTGCGCGGACAGTTCCGCAGATGAATGTATTTATAGTTGGCTTTCCACTCGCTATCGGTGTGGGATTGGCCATGATCGGTTTGACACTTCCAGTCTTTTATACCATCATTGAAAAAGTCTTTTATGGGCTTCGAATCAATATTACCGAAATAATAATGATGCTTCGCGGTTGAAATCCTTCCTTAACTTAATGTATACCGTTGATTTTAGTTGAAAAATTTTCATATCCGGTATATATTTGAGTTAATCATGAATTATGAATTATTGTATTGATTTTTGATTGATTTTCGTACCCCGGGGAGATGAGAGTATATGCCCGACGATACCGGTCAGGAAAAGACAGAACAGGCAACGCAAAAACGCCGTCAGGAAACACGTCGTAAGGGGCAGGTAGCCCGCTCTGCCGAAGTTAATTCAGCAGTAATGCTTCTTGCCGGTTTTAGTGTAATTTTGATCTTCAGACAGCATATTTTGATGGGTTTTGAGGGATTTTTCAACGGTATATTCTCACAGTTGAATGTGTATGACCTGAATATCAACAATACAAACGGGATTCTTCTCCGGACGTTATCTTCATTCTTTTCGATATTATTTCCGATTTTTATAGTTATGGCGTTAGTGGGAATACTGGTTAACATTTTACAGGTCGGATTTCTGTTCACTGCAGAACCGATTACCCCGAAATTGGAAAAGATCAATCCTGTCGAGGGATTAAAACGAATCTTCTCACGAAGGTCTTTGGAAACTCTCATACGGGATATAATAAAAATTGTAATTGTTTTATGGATAGGATTATCAGCTATCAAAGGGATTATGAATAATATCATGACGGCTGCGGATTCCGGTGTGGGTGATATTTTTGCCTTTACCGGGAACGCTGTTTTTTCCATCGCTATGAAAATTCTTATCGGATATTTTGTAATTGCAGCGCTGGATTATGCTTTTCAACGCTGGGATTACGAACGTTCCATGATGATGACCAGGCAGGAAATTCGGGAGGAGATGAAACAGACCGAGGGTGATCCCCTGCTCAGGGCCCGTGTACGGTCAGTTCAACGTGAACTTTCACGACGTCGTATGATGGAGGCTGTTCCCAAGGCTGAGGTTGTGATCACAAACCCAACCCATATTGCAGTCGCTCTGTCCTACGGCGCCGGTATGACAGCTCCGGTTGTCGTGGCAAAAGGGAAAAACCTGATAGCGGAGAAGATACGTTCCGTAGCAGAAGAAGCCGGTGTTCCGATTGTGGAAAACATATTGCTTGCGCAATCGCTGTATAAAGCTGTCGATATAGGTAACCCTATTCCGGCAGAATTATATACCGCAGTTGCCGAGGTTCTTGCATATGTCTATCGCATATCAGGAAAAAAGGTGGTATAATATTCAATGAAATGCTATATTTACATGGAATATTCATAATAGAAACCGAAGTCTATTCAGTGTAACAGGGAACAACCGGAAATTGAATTTGTTATTGCAATAAATTCATAGTGCCATAACGATTCTCTCTATACAAAAATCTATTATCAGGGGAAAATTACATTGGCGGAAGCAGCTCTGGAGAACAGACGGGCGGTTCATTTTTCCGATGCCATACTTGCCGTTCTGGTAATTTCGATTCTCGGAGTAATTATACTTCCCGTTCCTCCGGCATTATTGGATATTTTAATCAGTTTCAACATTGTTTTCTCCATAATAATCCTCCTTGTAACCATGTATATTACCCGTCCGCTCGAGTTATCCGTTTTTCCGGGTCTTCTTCTCATTGCGACGGTGTTCCGGCTCGCTCTAAATGTAGCCAGTACACGTATTATACTCGCTACAGCAACTGCCGGGACTGTTATTCCGGCATTTGGCACCTTTGTTGTACAAAGTAATTATGTAGTCGGATTCATCATTTTTGTCATCATTATTGTCATTCAGTTCGTCGTTATCACACGTGGAGCCAGCCGTATTGCAGAAGTTGCGGCACGTTTTACACTCGATGCGATGCCGGGGAAACAGATGGCGATAGATGCCGATTTAAATGCCGGACTGGTGAATGAGGATGAAGCGCGCAGACGGCGCTCGGAAATCAGCCGTGAGGCCGATTTTTACGGCGCTATGGATGGCGCTTCCAAATTCGTGCGTGGTGATGTTATTGCCGGTTTGATAATCACGGCGATCAACATCATAGGAGGTTTTATTATCGGCAGATTTCAGCAGGGAATGGGGTGGATGGAATCACTTCAAACTTACACCATGCTTACGGTAGGTGATGGCCTGGTAACTCAGATTCCGGCTCTTTTCATGTCGACTGCAGCGGGTATGCTGGTTACTCGTGCCACATCGGAGTCAAACCTCGGGCAGGATCTCCGTGACCAGATATCGAAAAAACCGATAGCTATTATGATATCGGCTGTAATGATTGCTGCATTCGGTATTATACCCGGTCTGCCTACAAAACCGTTTTTACTTCTCGCTGTTGCCACCGGAGGATATGCCGCTTTTCTGCTCAGAAAAAGCGCTGAGGAAGATCGTATTCGGATTGAAAAAGAAGCAAAGCCTCCGGAAGAACCTCCTGAACGTATCGAGGATTATCTGTCTGTCGATCTTCTTGGAATAGAAATCGGTTACGGGCTTATACCTATTGTCGATGAGAAACAGGGCGGTGATTTTCTCGATCGTGTAACTACATTGAGACGGCAGATTGCGCAGGATATGGGTATTATTGTGCCCCCGGTCAGGATACGTGACAATATTAAGCTCAATTCAAATGATTATATCATTCTTATCAGGGGTAACATCGTTACAAAAGGTAAACTTGAACCTAACATGTTTCTTGCGATGAATCCGGGCTTTATCGAGGAAGAGATTGATGGAATAGATACTATTGAGCCTGCATTCGGGCTGAGCGCCAAATGGATTTCCGCGCAGAATCGTGAAAAAGCCGAACTGAGCGGATATACAGTTGTCGAGTCATCGAGTGTTCTTGCCACGCACCTGTCCGAAACGATCAAGAAAAGCGCACATGAAATTATTTCCCGACAGGATGTGAAAACTCTGGTAGATAACATAAAACATGATTACCCTGTTCTAATAGATGATCTGATTCCCCAGTCCTTGAATCTTGGAACGCTTCAGAAAATTCTACAGCATCTTCTTAAGGAACGGATTCCGATACGAGATCTTGTTACTATCCTTGAAGCAATCGGAGATTATGCGGCAACAACGAAAGATGCAAATACTCTTGGTGAATTTGCGCGAGCGGCTCTTTACAGAACCATTACAAAAATGTATATTGATGATAGCGGCAAACTGACGGTGTTTACCATTGCGCCCAAAGTCGAACGTTTGATTCTGGAAAATATGAAGACAACGCCGCAGGGTATAATGGTAAATATACCGCCTGATGTCAGTGAAAAAATATTACACAGCACGAACAAATTGATAGATCAGATGGTTAAGAATGATCAGCAGCCGGTTGCATTGACTTCATCCAGTATCAGGCTGGCGTTCAAGACTATAACTGAAATCAGTTTCCCGAATCTCGGTGTTGTATCATACAACGAGGTTGCACCTGAAGTCGAAATTTATTCTGTCGGAATGGTGAAAATAGACTGATGATAATTAAAAAATACACTGCACCAACTCTTGCCCAGGCGCTATCGAATGTTCGTGAGGAACTGGGTACGGATGCGATAATTCTTAATACACGAAATGTTAAAAAGGGTGGTGTTTTGCATCTGCTCGGCAGTTCCGTTTATGAAGTAACTGCTGCGATCGATGATAAACCAACAGGTGAAAGTACTATGGATTTACAAACGGGTGCGAGAGATTTGAGTTACCGTGTTCAGGTAGATTATCTAATCGATGATATTAAAGAACTCAAAATGTCGATCAGGGATCTTGCCGATTCTGCCCTTACAGGTGAAATGGATGGATTGCCGGTACAGCTTGCAGCTTTATTAAAACGGCTTCAGGATACCGGAATGGATGAGAAAATCGCCAAAAGACTGACACGGCAACTCCTTAACGAACTGGATGGCCGTGAACTAAGCGATCCAAAAATAATCGGCAAACGGGCCACAGAAATTCTTCTTGCAGGCATGGGAGATGTAAAACCGATTCCTTCCGGCGGTACAAAACCGCGGATTATTGCTTTCGTTGGTCCTACAGGTTCCGGGAAAACAACAACCATAGCCAAGCTTGCCACCGAAATATCTCTCAATATGGATAAAAAAGTGGCAGTGCTCAATATCGATACAAAACGGGTTGATGCGGTAGGACAACTGAAGGCATATTGCAGAATAATTAACATTCCGCTTTATGTAGCATACAGTCCGGATGAAATTCCCGGAATTATGCCGGGAATAATGGAAAACGATATTACGCTTGTGGATACTCCGGGCGCCGGACCGATGGACAGAACGCAAATGATTGAAATGGTGGAATTCCTCCATAAGCTTGTGCCGCAGGAGGTTCATCTTACCCTGAGCGTTACGACGTCTTTTATGGAAATGAAACGTATTTTTAATAATTTCGGCGTTATGAAACCAAACCGTATTTTATTTACGAAACTCGATGAGACAGATAGTTACGGCACAATGATTTCATTTGCGCTGGTGGCAAAAGAGAAATTGTCCTATGTGACATTCGGTCAGAATGTGCCGGGGGATTTTGATATTGCAAATCCGGGAAAAATCATAAGAGATACCCTGGCGCTTAAATAACGGTTATAAATGGTTAAAGCCTAATAAATACAGGTAATTATATGGCATTGCAAAATAATTTAGATATTAAACACATCAAAGCGAAAGTATATGCGATTACCAGCGGGAAAGGTGGAGTCGGTAAAACATCACTTGCGGTGAATCTCTCGATTATTCTATCGAAAGCGGGAATGCGGGTGCTTTTGATAGATGCCGATATGGGGCTGGCTAATGTCGATCTAATGACAGGTGTAATGGCTCCTCATACAATCGAAGAGGTTATCAACGGGAAAGCGAGTATTTTTGATGCGCTGGTCGAAGGCCCCGAAGGGTTAACCATATTGCCGGCGAGTTCCGGAGTGGGGCATATCCTCGAAGTCGGCATGGAGAGTGAAGCACAGTTTCTGAAGGAACTTCTTAAGCTTGAACATGCTTTCGACATAATCTTTATCGATACCGGCGCCGGTATATCCGCAAATGTAATCGATTTTGTCTTCATGGCCAAAGAGGTTATCGTTATTATGACTCCCGAACCTACCGCTTTTGCTGATGCATATGCCATGGTGAAACTTGTGGCAACGCAAAAACCGGATATGATAATCAGTATTGTCGTAAATATTGTCAAAACAGAGGGTGAGGGGACACACATATTTACCAAATTCAATGAAATTGTAGAACGATTTTTAGGGAGAAGCGTTATTTTCAGGGGATCGATATTTTCCGATGCTGCAGTTTCGCAGGCGGTAATGCGCCAGATTCCGTTGGCGGTGTATGCAGGATCGTCTCCGGCAGTACAATCGATGAAAAATATTGCAAAAAATGTGCTGGGTTTAAAAACTGCTAAAAAAAGAACCATCTTCAACCGATAAATAGAGTAGAGTATGATGGAAAAACGCAGAGATACTGGTGAGAGAAGAATTACCGGCGACCGCAGAAACATATTTGATCGCAGGAGCCACACCGATCGCAGAGCATCGGATGACCGTAGAAATCAAAACGATTCGAAAGGCCTGTCAACATATCAAAAGATGTCTGTTGACAAAAAACGTGACGAGATGGTCAAAAACCATCTCAATCTGGTTAATTTCGTTGTTGCACGGTTATCGATCAGTCTGCCAAACTGGTTAGACAAACGTGATTTGATCAATGCTGGAGTAATAGGACTTATTGATGCGGTTAATCATTATGATCCATCAAAGGGAGTCAAATTTGAGACCTATGCATCAACCCGTATCAGAGGTGCAATTATCGACGAGTTACGCTCCCTTGATTGGATTCCACGATCGACACGGACGAAATCCAGGGAGATCGAATCTGCAATTTCGGGTCTGATTCATAAACTGGGACATATCCCAAGTGACGAAGAAGTATCAAAAGAACTTGGATGGGATATTGATAAGTATCATAAGGCACTTGAACAGGTATCGGGTACGACACTGTTATCGCTGGATGAATTAATAACGACATCATCGGGAAGCGAACCGGTAAAAAGACTCGATACGGTTTCAGGCGATGATGAAAACACTCTCGATACCATAGAGCGCCGTGAACTTGTAGAGAATGTTGTCATAATTCTCGGCACTCTTTCCGAACAGGAAAAACTCGCTATTGCACTTTATTATTATGAGGAATTGACACTTAAAGAAATCGGTTTGGTTCTGGAAGTATCGGAATCAAGGGTGTCGCAGATTCATACTGCGGCAATTTTAAAATTGAGAGCTAAATTGAGGTCGTTGTATTCCGGCTCTTAATGGGAGATTTACTCATGGTTCGGCCGATAGAACTTACGGATTCACTTTCAAAGGTCCAGGCTGTCGAGCAAATGCAGCAGGATGCAAAAACTCGTCCCGAAGCATTACATCAATTTCAGAAAACGCTTACTGACAAACAGACTGAACAGTTGAGAACTTCACCGAATCCGGTGCCTGAAAGCGACCAGGTTGTTATCCATGTTAATGAGCAGGAAAAAGATAAGCATAAAACTGCGGAAGATGAACGTGATAGCAAAATGCACAGGGATGGTGAAAAACAAGATCCGAAAGAGAACGGACAAAACGCAAGCAGAAAAAAAGACGGTCATACTTCCCCTGGCCATATTGACATAAAAGCCTGATTCGACCTCTTAATCCGGCGGTTATTTTCTCCCGGAATATTTATATCATATTGCATGTTAGTCTGGTACGATATTGGTGCGGTATTTTGAATGATAATAGAGGGGCTTATGCTCCTTGTTTCAATAATATTTCATTAAAACAATGTATTTTTTTAAAAAAAATTTCGGAACAAAATGATGAATCGGTAAGCGATGACGGTAATTTACGATCGGTTGCCGGTATATATGAAACGGATAAGGTTATTCTGGAAATTATGACATGCAAATAACAAATTTTTATATGGTTTGTTATTGATATTTTCTCGATTTTGATAGAAGTATTTCCTGTAAAACAGGATGTGTTCTGTGCGAATAAATCCTCAAAAAATTGCCGAAAACCTTATGATAAAACAAGTTGAAACAAAAACTGTTACAACTGGAGATTCGGCAAATTCTGTCGAAATAAAAAATATTGGTGAGACTTTGTCCGGCCGATTATTGTCGCTGTTTGACACAAAAGGCGGTAATGTACCTCGCTCGACAATTCTCGACATTGCATCGAAACTTGCGGCTTTGGATATGAAACCCTCTGATGTTGATGGTGATATCGCGCTGAAAGCGCTTTTGCTACAACATAATAATATTCCCCTGAGTCGGGAGTTACTTCTGGACAGCTTTGAGAGCGATCCGGCGGTTTTCACAAAATTGAACACTCTTGTCGATAGTGTACTCACTGCGTTGAGTGATTCGAGAGTAACCGGTGAGATAAGGACAACGCTTGGTATATTCATTAAAAATCTTGACTCATTATTCAGGCCTGAGTCGATGCAGGAAGCTGTCCGAAATACTTTGACCGATCATGTATCGGAATGGTCCCGCTCAATTGAGTTGAAAATTCTTTCACTTCTGTTAAATAATCCTGAAGCAATTCGAGCCGCACCGATGGAACATGTATCCTCTGCCGAAGTGATGCTTATGCTCTCGGATGCTGCGCAGAAAAATCCTCAGATAGACGTATTGATGGAAAAGCTTGGTGACATAACCGGTAAATTATTATCACGGTTATATGAACTCAATCCGGGAACTGATGAATTTAATGTCGGTATCAGACAGGCAGTTGCCGTATTATCCAAACATCTGACGGATCTTATCCCGGATATTAACGCAATTTTACAAAACTCGGGTAATCCGATCCTTTCTGATGATGTTTTAGCCGTTTTTTTCAGTGAACACATACAGTTATTGGAGGAAAAACTGCTCAGCGCACTTGAATCCGTATCTTCGAAAAGCGTGATGAGTGGATCAGTAATACGGAGTGAGGTAAATATACCGTTGCACAAAATGTTGAGAAACAGCGGTATGTCGTTTGAATGGCAATTACTGGCATGGTATCGTTCGGGTAAAAATCCGGAAAGACTTCGCGAGCTTATGCAGCGTGATATTAAGGGCATTCTCGATAAGTTTATGACCGATCTGAACTTATATAGAAAAAAAAGCTCCGGCAAAAGTATATTAAAAAACCTCGAACGTGAAGCAAAATCTGTGCTTGACTGTATTACTCAGCGTCAGATTTCCAATATTCTGCAGGATCGTGGAACCGGTGGGAAAGTATATTTCGAACTGCCGCTCGGCAATCTCCGCGATAAAGATAATGCACGGGTAACTGCAGAAGGTGGTCAAAAATCAGAAGAAAATGGGTTAAATCCGGAAAATTTCAATCTTTCGTTCGATGTCGAGACTACCGGACTGGGACGATTGTATGTTACTATGAATGTACAGAAAAAAAACATTTCACTCGAGTTTTTAGTGAGGGATGATAATGTTATCACTCAGGCGCATACAATTGAACATGAGCTTGTCGACTCATTGTTTTCACGGGGATTTTCCGTTAATTCGTTAAGTTTTGATGTAATCAGAGATAACATCGCGTTCAATAAGAATAAATCGAATAGACGCAGTATGGATATAAAGGGATGAATAAGAGGCAATCTAAAAAAAATATCGAGGGACGAAAAGCCGCTGCAGCTCTTCGTTACAAAATGGATGAAGATGTTGCTCCGAAACTTGTAGCTAAAGGAACAGGTAGAATTGCAGAAAAGATAATCGAAACTGCCAGGGAAGCAGGAGTACCTATTTATGAAGATCCGGATCTTATTGCTCTTCTTTTGACTTTGAACATAGGAGAATTTATTCCACCGGAACTGTACATTTCTATTGCGGAAGTACTGGCTTTTATATACCGTTTAAACAAGAAATCGTTTGAATCTGTTTATTAGTTTTTTCACAGGGACATATTATGGCTGATTCTTCGGAAATAATCAAGAACATGCGAGTTCTCTTTGACATAAGCGCCCTTATTCGTACCGACACTAAACTCGAACTGAAGTTTGAACAGGTATTGGAGAAAGTGAAGGATGCCGCTTGCTGTCAATCGGTAAGTCTTTTTATAGCTGATGACAGCGGAAAACTTGAGGAAATCGCGACAATCGGAACACCGGTAGAACTCATTAAAACAATTGATTTTGACATGGGAAGCGGATTTAGCGCCTGGGTTGCAAAACAGCGGAAATCGGTGTTAATACCCAATCTCAGAGAAAGCAGGCATAAACATTTCAGGTCATTCGTCTCAACCCCTCTGATTTCCAATGACCGTCTGATAGGTGTTATGAATCTAGGACATGAAGAACCGGATGCTTTTACCGAAGAAAATCTGCAACTCTTCGAAATAATTGCTGAACAGCTTGCACTGATGATTGAGCGAACTAATTATGAACAGGAACTGATAAAGAAAAATGAAGCGCTTGTTGAGGCTCAGGATGAAATTAAAAAACAGAATAAACAAATTATTGAAATGGAAAAATTTCATGTTATGGCACAAATGGCGGCCTCTGTCAACCATGAAATCAACAACCCTTTAACATCGGTGATAGGAAATGTTGAACTAATACTTATGTCACGGCAGGATTTGGACGATATTGTCAGGAAAAAGCTAACGGTTGTTCTTGAAGAAGCGCACCGTATCGGGAAAATTACACAGAAACTGCGTGATATGAAACGGATTGTTGTAGAAGATTACCTGAAGAAAACGGAAGAAAAGATGATCGACCTCGACTCTTCAAGTTCATTAGATTAAACGGAAAATCTTTCCTGAAAAGGGAATAAACTTCTTTCAGCTTGTGTGAAAAATGATGCCTAATATAAAAATAGAATGAGAAATCTTGATGTAAAGCAAATAATATCAATATATTAAGTAGACCGGCGATTAAAAATATCGCCGGTTTTTTTATGGCATGACTGTTGCAATTGAGTATGCTGGAATTAAAATTTGATACATTGAATTCATGTTAACAACTCATACCGGGTCATGACAGACTAATCATATTCATGTATTAATAGGGCTTTGAAAATGAAACAAAAAAATAAACTGTGGGGAATATAAATGGTAAAAGGGATTTATCTTTCAGCCTATGGTATGATTCCACGAATAAACCAGCAGAACGCCATAGCGAATAATCTGGCTAATATGTCGACACAGGGCTTTAAAAAGACCGATATCTTTCTTCGGGAACTTATAACTGCTGACAATGCGCTTGATCATGCCCTTGGGGCTGATCGGTCACAGGTTGCCGAAGATCCCAGAATTAATTATACCCAGGGCACATTCGAAGTCACTGGTAACGATTTTGATCTTGCATTGAATGGTCCAGGTTTTCTTAGGGTTCGTGACACCGCCGGTAATATTCTCTACACCCGTAACGGCAGGTTTTATCTGGATAATAACGGATTTATGGTTAACAACGAGGGTATGTATCTGTTGAATGACCGTCTTAATCTTATCAATATTCAGGGCGGGGAAGTCATTATTTACGGTAACGGGAATATTTTGGTGGATGGAGAAGATGCGGCTACGATCGGCCTCGCCGACTTTGCTCCTGCCGATTATGTTAATTTACAAGCAATAGGCAAGCAACAGTTTCTAAAACCTGCAGCGGTTAATGAAATAAGGCCGAGTGTAGCGACTGTATTTATGCAGGGGCATCTGGAAGATTCGAATGTGGATTCTATAAAATCGATGGTGGATATGATCGAGACGTTCAGGATGTTCGAATTAGGACAGAAATCGATACAAATTCAAGATCAGTCACTGCAGAGAGTCGTTAATGAAGTTGGAATAGTACGGTAAATAAGAGGGAAAATTATGATACGAGCTATGAGAACTGCCG
This sequence comes from Candidatus Latescibacterota bacterium, assembly GCA_016927495.1. GTDB lineage: Bacteria > Latescibacterota > Latescibacteria > Latescibacterales > Latescibacteraceae > JAFGMP01. The sequence goes on from JAFGMP010000009.1 coordinate 28,051, forward strand.
CAAGCGGTATGAATGCCCAGAAATTTAATGTCGATACGATATCGAATAATTTAGCTAATGTCAACACAACAGGATTCAAAAAATCCAAACTTGAGTTTCAGGATATACTGTATCAGACCTACCGAATGGCTGGAGCAACCTCACAGGTCGGCGCAGAAGTACCTGTCGAATTACAGATCGGTTATGGCGTCCGTCCAGTGGCTTCACAAAGGATTTTCAGCCAGGGGAATCTGAGCCAGACATATGGTACCCTCGATATAGCAATCGACGGGGACGGTTTTATACCGGTGGATTTGCCTGATGGTACCGAAGCATACACCCGTGACGGAGCACTGAAACTATCCCGTGAGGGAGAACTGGTTACATCCGACGGTTACCTTCTGACCGCGGCAATTACAATACCGGCGGAAGCGGTGGATGTTTCGATAGGTGTGGATGGAACCATAACGGTCCGTAATGCAGGTGAAACTGAAGTTACCGATATTGGCCAGATAACAATTATGAAATTCCTGAATCCCGCCGGTTTGTCTGCTCAGGGACGAAACCTCTATATTCAGACAACGGCCTCAGGCGATCCGATAGAGGGTATTCCCGGTGAAGACGGTCTTGGCCGTATCAGACAGGGTTTTCTTGAACTGTCGAATGTAGAGACAGTTGAGGAAATGGTTAACTTGATTATTGCCCAACGCGCCTATGAAGTCAATTCGAAAGCTATACAGACATCCGAAGAAATGATGCAGATTTCCAATAACCTGAAACGATAATAGTCTGAAATCATGAAAACTATCCTGAATTTTTTATGTATTATACTAGCCGCTTTATTGCTGCGGGCGGCAGATCCAACTATGGTTTACGCTGCGGTGGTGCCTGCTGAAAGAATCCGGGACGCTATTATCGACATTCTGATGACACGCGCTGATGCATCCGGTATTGAAATCGAGGTATCAGTGAAAAACATGGTCGATATAGAGGTCAGGAATGTAGATTCACCGACTATGAACGTTATAATACCTGAGGATAGTAAAATCGATTCACGTGTTCCCGTCCGGATCGAATTCAGCGACGAATCCGGGGGTATCAGAAAACGCTTTCAGGTTATGGCTCAGATAAAAATAATGAAAACAGTTGTTGTAGCCTGTTCCGAAATTAACCGCGGAGAACCTGTGAACATCGATGATGTCGAAATGAAAAAAATTGACGTAACGGGTATGAACACATACTTTGAAACGCCATCCTTGCTTGAAGGTATGCAGACAAAAAGATCTGTCAGGCCCGGCATGGTTTTAAACGATACCAATGTATGTCCGATTCCGGTTGTAAATCGCGGTGATCCTGTTACGATAAAGGTTTTCATCGGGAATATCAGGGCTGTTGCCGAAGGCATTGCCCGTCAGGACGGTGGAGTCGGTGAGATGATAAAGGTCTATAATGAAATGACCAGAACAACTCTTGATTGTATGATTATCGATGGGAAAACAGTGCGGACAGGATTATGATTGTTTTATTCTATTGTTCTCAATGGATTGGTGTTGGTGGTGGAATCCGAAAATATATCAAAGATGTTGAACTATATTAATTTTTAATAAAAAATAATGTTAGCAGAAGTTGAACGATGGGGGTTATATGAGATTATTCTATAATATACTATTTATAATTGTTTTTTCAGCCTGTTTTGCCATATCGGTATTTGCTCAATCTCCTTCCGGGAGTGCTTCTGTTCCCGGTTGGTCCTCATCGCTGTATAGTGATGTCAAAGCTTACAAGATAGGAGATGTTTTGTCTGTTATTATTGCGGAATCAAACTCGGCTTCCAAAAATTCACAGACATCGACCAAAAAACAAAATAAAACTGCTGCTGACGGCAGTGCAACCACCGGAGCGCTGAGTGGGCTTTTCCCGGGGATGAGCGGCTCGATTGATGCTTCCAATCAGTTTAACGGACAGGGCTCAACAGTACGAAACGGTAAACTGGACAGCCGTATCACTGTTAAAGTGATCGATGTATTAGCGAACAATAACCTTCTAATCGAGGGTTCCAAGACTCTGGAACTTAACGAAGACACCGAAGTTGTAACAATATCGGGTGTTGTCCAGCCGGAATATATTAGTTCCGATAATTCGGTTTACTCATACCAGATAGCCAATGCAAAAATAGTATATAAAGGCAAAGGTTCGGTTTCACAGGGACACCGGCCAGGATTCTTAACAAGAATAATCAACTGGATACTCTAAGGATGAACAATATGACGAAACGATATATTATCTTCGGTATTAGTCTGTTTTTACTATGTACGACCATAACTATCTCTTTTGCTCAGGTGAGATTAAAGGATATGGCGGTTATTCGAGACCAGCGTGAAGTCCAGCTCATCGGATATGGTCTTGTTGTGGGCCTTAACGGTACCGGTGACGGAAAGAATACACAGTTTACCATACGCATGATAGGAAATATGATGAAACGTATGGGTGTGGAAGTTCCTGCGACGAGTATAAAGGTAAAAAATGTTGCCGCCGTTATGGTAACCGCTACCGTTTCACCTTATGTAAAGAGCGGCGGCGCTTTTGATGTCACCGTATCATCGCTTGGTGATGCGTCGAGTCTCGAAGGTGGTACTCTGCTCATGACACAATTAACCGGGCCTGACGGTCTTGTTTATGCATCTGCCCAGGGAGCAATCAGCGTCGGAGGTTCAAACAGGAATTATGGCGGTGGTGGTATTGTTGAGAACATCGAGCTGGTGGGAAGAGTTTCTGATGGCGGTATTCTTGACCATGAGTTTCCAACCATAAGCACGGAAGAGCGAAGTCTTATGGTAAATTTAAGAAGCCCGGATTATACAACGGCTTATCGCGTGGCAACGGCGATCAATGAAACATTTTTACAGAATATTGCAAACCCGCGCGATGCCGGCAGTATAATCATCAATGTACCGGAAGAATACGTACAAGCCTCCGGAATTGTCAGGTTTATCTCGGAAATGGAAGCTATTACGTTTGTTCCTGATGAAAAAGCTAAGGTTATAATAAATGAGCGAACTGGGACGATAGTTGCAGGAAGCAACGTAAGTCTCAGTCCGGTGGCGATAATGCACGGCACATTATCGTTGGTAATCGAAGAACCTGGAGCCGCAGGGCAGGCTCAGCAGGCGGCGCCAGGTCTGCCCGGAGCAGAACCGGTCGGGGACCGTATGGTGACTCTTAACGAAACTGCGAATGTCGGTGAGGTTGCTAAAGCTCTCAATCTTCTCGGCGCAACACCCCGTGACCTGATTGCAATTTTTCAGGCGCTAAAGAGTGCGGGTTCGCTCAGAGCAGAACTGGTAATTATTTAAAAAGAGGTTGGAGTGGAACTGAAAACGACTTACGATACGATATCTTTTATGCCTCTTATGCGAAATACGCGTAACTATATGTCTCTGAAAAATGACTCTGAGATGTATGAATTAAAAAAGCCGGCCACGAAAAAAGATACCGATATTGAGAAAATAAAACTTCGCGAGGCTGCCCGTGGATTTGAGGCGATTTTTATAAAAAAACTGTTAAGTTCCATGCGTTCGACAATGTCTGAGGGCAATATGTTCGGAAACGGTGTTGCCGGGGATATTTACGGTGAAATTGTTGACACAGCTGTCGCAGAAGAATTGTCGAAAAACAGCATATTGGGTTTAGCCGATAACATGTATCGTATTATGGTAAAGAGCATCGATGCAAAGGCGAATCAGATTGACGAGTAATTTTTGATATTACAGGGCAGTTTGAAAAGACAACAAATAGTTTATCTTGGATAGAAAAAGAAACATAACATCAGTACTTTTTGGTGCGGTTAAATAAAATATATCTAAAGATTTACGCTTAATTTGACGATAATACATAGTAAAGGAGAAAATTATATGGATGTGTCGGAACACATACAGGAGCTTATCCATATATTGAAAAGAGAAATCCAGTCATTCAATGCAATCAGTGAACTTTTAATACTCGAAGAAAAAAGCCTTATTGAGTTTGATACAAAGTCCCTTACTGATCTGATCGGACGGCAGGAGGATGTTTTTTCAAGTATTGCGTGCCTGGAAAAAAGCAGGCAGGATGTGCTCGTGAGGATTGGTGAAATTACCGGGGAAGATCCTAAGACAATGACCGTTTCCCAATTATCGACTATGGTTGATGATCCGGTAAGGAAAAAACTTATTGAAGCAGGTCATGTACTGGATTCGGTCTATAAGGATATGAAATTGAAAAAATCTTCCAATGCCATGCTTATTAAACAAGGCGTCGTACTTATTGAAAATGATATCCGCACAATTCTTAAAGCTCTCGGAAAGACACATTCCGATGCTTCCGGTTATACATCTGCCTCACGGCACAATAATGAATCGGGTGGTATTTGCATAGACGGCAGAATGTGAGTTAATAATGTCATCATTGTTTTACGGATTAAATATCGGGAAAAACACACTCGCTGCTCAGACCAGTGTAATCAATACAGTATCCCATAATGTGGCAAATGCAAATACACCGGGCTATTCCCGTCAAACGGTAAACCTTATAGCTATTTCAGATGATACATCCAACGGCAGATTTGGGGTAGGACTCAGAATCGGAGGAGGGGCTGATGCGGCATCGGTTACCCGTTCAAGGTTCGGGCTGTATGATCTGATATATAGAAATGAGAGCCAGGATTATAATGCATTCAGTAAAATGGAAGAAATGGTTAACCAGATAGAATTATTGTTCGATGAACCTTCGGAGCGTGGGCTGGGCGGTATTTTTAATGATTTCTTTAATGCATGGCAGGAAGTCGGCAACGATCCTTCGAGTATGGCGGCACGAAACAGTCTTAAAAGTATTGGCGATGAATTAACCAGCCGTATGCACCGTATTTATAATCAACTTCTCACCATGCAATTAGATGTCGACAATGAAATAGCCACTACACCTCAACGACTCAATGAAATAGCCAGTGAAATTGCGGATTTAAATGCTTCAATTCGAATATCCACCGTTCAGGGACAGGGTGGAAACGATCTGCGTGATAAACGTGATTTGCTTGTTGATGAGATGTCGGAATTTGCTGATGTACGTGTTGTAGAAAAAAGTGACGGAACCTATACTGTTCTTGTCGGTACCAATGTTGTGGTAGAACGGGATACATATTCCGAATTATCGGTTACTACACAGTCTACCGGTGGAAGGAATGTTAAAAGAACGGTTATTGTTTCAGCCGATGGTAATGAATATGAGCCGACAAGCGGTAAATTAGGAGCACTCATAGAAATTCGCGATAATATCATACCGGGAATAACCGATGAATTGAATACGATTGCCGATGCTTTGGTTACTTATGTCAATTTTGAACACCGTAACGGCTACGGAGTTGATGGGAAAACAAATCGTAACTTTTTCGATCCTACCAGGACCAAGGCATTCAACATATCTCTTTCAACTGATATTGACGATGTATCCAATATTGCTGTTTCCGGTGATGGTTCCAAAGGTGATAATACTAATGCAATGAATATGGTGCAATTAAAAGACAATAATGTAATTAAAAATAGTTTCACCCTTAGCGAGTATTATAATTCACTGATTGCCGACATCGGTATTCTTGGCAGCGAAGCCCGGTCGGGACGTCAAAATGAGGAATTGTTAATAACTCAGGTTGACAATGCACGGGAATCGATCAAAGGTGTCAGTATCGATGAAGAACTTATTCATTTAATACAGTCACAGCATATTTATCAGAGCGCTTCACGATTAATTGTTACACTGGACGAACTGCTGGATGTCGTCGTTAATTTGACGTAGAGAATTCAAGTGCACGTGTAATCGAAATAGAGAAGTGAGATTTCCATTATGAGAATCACCGACAGAATTATGCATAACAGCTTAATCTCTAATCTTTCATTTTCAACGGAACGCCTTTATGAGAGTGAAATGAGAGTATTGACAAACAAAAAACTGAATAAACCATCAGATGGCCCTGTTGATGTTCTGAACTCACTTGCTATCAGAGAAAAAATTAGCGAGATTGAACAATACCAGAGGAATATTTCACGGGCCCAAACGATTCTACAAAACACGGAAACAATCGTTTCACAGGTTGGCGAGGTGTATCAAAGACTTAACGAATTGACAATTCAGGGAGCTTCCGATTCCTATGGGGCATCTGATAAATTATCGATTTCTTATGAGGTCAATCAATTGCTTGAACAGTTACTCAATTTTGCCAATAATAAATCGGAAGCCTCATATACATTCGGAGGAACGAACATCGACGCCCAGCCATACCTTGCTATTCGAAATGATGAAGGTGAAATTGTAGAAATAAAAACTTCGGGTACCGGTGGCGATATTAACAGTATGATTGGTGAAAACATAAAGATAAAAGTTAATGTGAACGGAGAGGACCTGTTCGAAGATAGCATAAATTTATTTGATGTCGTCATTCAGATACGGGATAATCTGAAAGCAAATAATACCGATGGTGTAAGAGAACAGCTCACCGGTTTGCAGGAAGGTACTGAAAAAATATTGAATCATCAGGCAATTATCGGTTCACGTTTAAACCGTATCAATGCCGCTGAATCCCGTGCTGAAAACGATGTGATCAGTTTTACGGAATTTCTTTCGAATACCGAAGATGTAGATGCATCGGAAGCAGTTATGGATTACCAGATGGATCTGCTTACGCTGCAATATTCACTTCAGGCCGGTTCACGGTTGATGCAGCCAAAACTTGCCGACTTTTTGGGTTAATACAAAAATAGTATAATTACAATGTGTTATAGGAGATAATCCTATGGGGATTCTTTCAGACAACCCGTCCGTTACACTGAAAACATCTCGCGGTATAATCGAAATTGATACAAAGGATGTCATTCATTTTCCTGAGGGCATTTTGGGTTTTGAGGGATATAATGATTTCGCTATTCTCGATATCACCGATTGCAAACCGTTTAAGAGTATGCTTTCTGTCAAGGAAGGTGGACCGGATTTTGTTGTCGTCGAACCTCTGCTCATATTTGATGATTATACTCCCCTGGATTCCGCAGGGCCGATACATGATTTAGGATTGGGTGATCCCCTGAACCTCGTAATATTGTCTATTGTGACACTTTCTGAAAAAACGGAAGACATCACTATCAATCTCAGTGGCCCTATTTTCCTCAATCAGGCGACAGGGTTGGCCAAACAAGTCGCTCTTCCCGACGAAAAATACCACACAAAAGTCCCCGTTTTTATCGACGACGAAAATTGAACTTTCATTGATTAAAACATAAATATCAATATGCAAATATAAATGTCCATGTTGGGGCGGGACTGTATGTTCACCCAAATGATGGATGCCTTATAATTATATTACATGAAGTTGCCGGGGATTGGGATTGTTTTACGGGGATGAAAATTGAAGCTATTGAGCGGTGAGTTCTTTTAATTTTTCCCGTGCGAGATCAGCCTCTTCAGATTTAGCGTAGCTTTTTATTACCTGGTTCAGGGTTGACCGGCCACTTTTGACATCGCCTTTTTCTATCTGGGCAAAACCAATTTTCAACAGCGCCGCCCGCGCTTTGGGGGATTTTGAATATTTTTTACGTACGGTTTCAAACTCTTTGATTGCGAGGTCATATTTTTTTTGCGCATAGATTGACTCGGCAAGCCAATATTGTGCATTAGGAGCCAGGGAATGATCGGGGAATTGTAGTATAAATGATAAGAAACGGCTTTCAGCAAGAGCAAAATTATTATCCTCAATGTCTGTAAGCGCAGATTCGTATAACTTTTCGGGATCAGGTTTAATATTTGTGACCGGAGATGAGTAAGCATTTGTATTATCTGCAGAAGGTTGGGAAGACGGCGCTGACACAGATTTATTCTCTCCGGCTTTTGATTCCAGTCCTCCATATAACTGGATTGTTTCAAGTTTCGACAGCAGGTTTTTCAACAGATAATTTATATCATCCTGCCGGGCTGTTATCATGGAGATGTTTTCATTTTGCTCGCGGGATTGTGTGCCGAGTATAGCGCGCATGCTCTGTGATAACATTATTTGTTCATGAATCAGGCTGTCAATCATGGAAACTGAACTTTCGAGTGCAGACAGGCGTTCGCTGAAATCACGCGCATTGATTTGTGATTCACGGTGCATTTCAGTAAAGTCTGTTTTTGTCGCACAGGAAACAAATATAACAGTGCAGCATATTAAACACGCCTGCAACTTCAGGATGCTCATATTCATCACATTTCACCTTACCATGATCGATACAATTTTGCCATAAAAAAGACAGTAGTCAGAAGACTGAAATTTAAACCAATGAATGTGTGCGCATTATCGGGATATCATCTTTTTAAAATCTGTGTTCAGTCTGCTGACTACTGTAGTGAAAATAATTATTGCGATGTTATTTTGAACTCGCCCCGACGGTTTTGAGACCATGAGGATTCGTTATGGCCTGATGAAACAGGTCTTTCTTCCCCGTAGGAAATGGTCGAAATCCGTGAGCTTGAGATGCCGTAATCGATTAAATACTGTTTAATCGCATCGGCGCGCCGCTGTCCGAGTGCCATGTTGTATTCATCGGTACCGCGTTCGTCGCAATGACCTTCGATTCTGATTCTGATAGTGCTGTTGTCACTGAGAAGCCGTGCATTGTTACTTAAATTACTTCTCTGGTCAGATTTGATATCAGATTTATCGAAGTCAAAATAAACGGTATTGAACTGAGATTCACTGATAGCGACTTTTTCGACAATTTTACGTTCCGGTTCTTTGACCTGTGGTTTTGGAGCAGGCTTCTTTTCCTGTACGACAGGCGCCGGTTTTGGAGGTGGTGTCTCCGCTTTCTTTTTTGCACAACCATTAAAGCTTGCGAGTGTCAATAAAAGACCGAGCACAAATACAACTGCAACGTTCCCTTTTTTGTACATCTTGTAATCCTTTCTTAAGAGGTTTCGGAACTTTTCCCTACCGTCGCGAAGATACGCGTATATCATCTCCAGATGAGGTAGGTGCCCATGCTGGTGATAAACTATTTCCATCTTTTGTTAGGGGACGTATATCAGATCCATCCCAGTTCATGACAAAAAGGTTTTTCCCTCCCAATCTGTTTGATGTGAACAGAATCTTTAAACCGTCCGGAGACCATTTAGGATTTTCATTTGACCCGCTGCCGTAAGTCAGCATAATCATTTCGTCGCCGTTAAGGTTTATCGTTGCTATATCAAAACCATAATCACTCAAAATGACAAATGCAATGAGATTTCCCCGTGGTGACCAGCATGGAGAGTCTTCATACGTATCGAGCGACGGCGTCAAACGCCGTATTCCCGATCCATCGCTGTTCATGATATAAACTTTAGGCATACCCGACCGGTCGGATGTAAATGCTATCTTTGAACCGTCCGGCGACCATGTTGGCGATGAATCTATTCCGAAATGATTTGTCAGTCGTCTCAGGTCTTTTCCGTTCCTGCGACAGGTATATATCTCAGCGTTTCCATCTCTCGTCGATGTAAACGCGATAATGTCAGGGTTAGTAGGGTTCCATGAAGGAGATGTATTCAATCCGGGCCACTGTGAAATATCGAGAGTCTGTCCGGTATTGACATTAATCATAACAATAGCCCAGTTTTCGTTATTGAGTGACGAATAGGCTATAGATTCTCCATTGGAAGACCAACTCGGCGACAGATTGAGGGTACGTGAAAAAGTCATCTGCCGTCGCCTTCTGCCATCAGGATCCATGAGAAAAAGGTCTTTATATTCACCGTTTGAACGTACAAAAGCAATCTGTGAAGCCAAAGATCCGCGTACGCCGTTATATATGCCAATAATATCGTCAGCGATAACATGGGCGGTATACCACGGTCTGTCAGCAATAATCAGATACTCTTCTTCGAACAGCGTGACCGCGGTTTTAAGATCTATTGCCTTTACACTGACTGCCGTACTATTCTGTGTTTCGATTCCGTAAATCAAACATGAAGCATTTGCGGCCTTCCATATCTCGAACATACTTTGAGACGCACTCTGAAGGCTGTCGGGGATTTCTTTAACCTGGAATAATCCACAGTAATTAAGATCATCGGCAAGTGTCGACTTAACTTCAGAAATTAGGCCTGAAGTTCCGGTTGTATTAAAACCTTCTATTCCGATTCCAATTAGTTTGGAACCCCCCGCTCTGATAGAAAGCGTTACTTCCGATTGCGCAGACGCCTCAAAAACCGAACTAACTAATATAATATAATAAAAGAACAGGACATGCAAATAAAACGAATACTTTTTTTGAAAACAACTATTTTTATTCATATATTAATTTACCTAAGCCGGATCATAAATAAAGTTTATATGTACACCCAGTCCATCTTCCTTAAACTCATCGGGCAGTGGAGCGAATGGATTTGATTTATGTATTGCATCGTAAGCCGATCTGTCGAATCTGACGTTGCTTGTTGGTTTTTCGACTTTGATTATACCCTTTATGGTGCCGTCTTTTGAAATGCGAAAATAAATGGTTGTCGAGTATGATTCATTCAATCTGGGATACGACCAATTGAGAAGGATTCTATCTCTTAAGGCTACAAGATAATCAAGATCTACTTCGGCATCCGTTTGAATTCCGGGCAGTTGTGTCCCTTTCTTTTTTTCGCTTTGATTTGTCTGCTGAGTTTCCGTTGTCTTGGCAGTTTGTTTACGCCGTTTTACTCTATTCGGAATCGCTTCTTCAGGTTTTATCTGAACCTGCGGTATATACCGTTTCGGTTCCTCCTTTACAACCGATTGTTTTAGCAAGCGCTCAATTTGCTGCGGAGATACGGTGGTTATAGGAACAACTGTTTCCGTAACATGTTTCTTGACGCCAATAAACGAGGTAACAATCAAACCGGTAAATACGGTTATATGTCCCGCTGCTGAAAATATTATTTCCCGCCACATAATGACTCTTCCGGTACGAAATTATTTTTTTGAGGCTTTTGCAGAATCCCTGACCACAAGCCCGACATTATCACCGCCGATTTCTTTCACATTGCTGAGAATATCGACAACCGTACCGTATGGAACCTTATCATCGGCATTGATAAACACCGGTTCTCCCGACCTCTTTTTCCAAACATCCTGAAATTGGCCGGTGAACTCTTCTGCTTTTACCTTTGTTCTGTCGATAAATATGGAGCCATCCTGTTTGACAGTCACGACAATTCCTTCGGTAATATTGGCTTTCGATGCTTTTCCTTTCGGTAAGTCAACGTCGATCAACTGGTTCATCGCAGGAGCAGTGATCATAAAGATTATCAACAACACCAACGTCACATCGATAAGATTTACGAAAGATATCTCTGCCTTTATGGGGATCCGCGGTATCATGATTTGGTTCCTTTGGAAAAGAGATCTTTCGTAAACTCGCTTATACGTTCGAGTTGATCCAGACAGTTGTTGATTCTCATTGACAGGAAATTATGTCCTGCCGATGCCGGAATCGCGACGCACAATCCCGCAATGGTGGTCATGAGAGCTTCTGCAATACCCGGCGCAACCGTCGCAATAGTTGCATTACCCATCTGCTGAATGCTTATGAAAGAATACATTATACCGTAAACCGTTCCGAGAAGGCCTATAAGCGGGCTGGTGCTTGCTGTTGTTGCCAGCAATCCCATCCATTTCTGCAGTCTGTTGAACTCAAACATCACGGCATTGTTGATAATAGATTCCGGTGACAAAATCTGCCTTCCCTCATTTTGTGATTTGATAAGCTTTAACAGAATTATGGGGACGGTTCGAATTGTGCTGTTGCTGAAATTATTACAACTCTCCTCAATAAGCTTTATATTTGCCTGTCTGGTTAAAGACGTAACGAAACCTGAAATGGTTGTTTTATACCCTACGATGTAAAAATATTTATTAAGTATAATTGCCCATGAAATAATTGACAGCGATACAAGAAAAACGAGAATAGCTTTGGTAAAAAGTGTGGAACCGAGAATTAGCTTAAGCGCAGGTAAGGCTATTGAATTCGACAATGAAAAATCCTTATTAAATTTTTAATTTGCTCTTGTAAACCTTAAAGTTATATTATAAACAATATGGAACCAAACGGCAACAATTCTTTCATTCCTTTACGGGCTAAATATCAATTTCTTATACCTGAATCATACAATATCAAAAAATCGGCATATAAAATACACTTAGTTGCTTTTTCAAAAGTATGGAGGATTATCATGCTTGTTCTGTCACGGAAAGCAGGGCAGAAAATTCATATAGGTTCGGATATACTGATCACAATTATCGATGTATCGGGGAAATTCGTAAAAATCGGAATAAACGCACCGGAATCGATTAATGTTTTGCGGAGTGAGATAAAAGAGATGATTGAAAGGGAAAACAAACTTGCGGCAAAACAAAGCAGCTATATTTATAATTTGAGTAAATTCGGTAATATTTTTTTAAAAAACAAAGACATGCAAAAAAATAAAAAAACATAATTATCAGTCATCACAGTCTGATTATTGCAAAATCGCCAATATTCCACGTTATATCAAAATTTCATTTGACATATCCTTTTCCCTCTGTATTAGAAATTCATCATTATTGATAAATCGTTAATATTTTTTTAAAAATTTCCTTTTTCCCTAAAGTTTCTGCGTTCTTAACCGATAATATAAGCAGGAAAACGAATGAGAAATAATGATATAATTAAATAGATATAATAAAACCTTTTTCGTTAATGAAATTAAGGAGGTGATTGATCAGACAACACGATGAAAGCTGAGGTTTTACTTTTTTTAACGTTCGATATTAAATTTCAATAGCATGACGCATGGATGCGGACCTGATAAAAGGTCGACAAGGAGGTTATTAGACCATGAGTTTAAGAATTAATCATAATATTTCAGCGATGAATACTCATCGCCAATTGCTTCAGACAGACAGGAAGCTGTCTAACTCGCTCGAAAGGTTATCGAGTGGTTTAAGAATTAACCGTGCGGCAGATGACAGTGCCGGTCTTGCAATCTCACAAAGGCTGAGATCGCAGGTTGAAGGTCTTCAGATGGCATCGCAGAATGCCGAACAGGCAAAAAATGTTGTACAGACTGCCGAAGGTTATCTTAACGAAATTCACAATATGCTCGGCCGTATGCGTGAGCTGGCAGTTCAGTCTTCATCCGATACCGTCGACAATACAAACCGTGCATCTCTGCATGCAGAGTTTTCTTCTCTTCGTGAAGAAATCACGCGTATTGCCAACGCTGCGGAGTACAATAACCAAAAACTGCTCGATGGCTCATTTAACGGCACATTTCAGATCGGCGCCAACAACACAACGAATGATGTGATATCATTCACTATCGCAGGTGTGGATGATTCAACTCTTTCAATCGATGCTTCCGACATCTCAACCCGTGCCGGCGCAAATACCGCTCTTGACGAATTAACGGCGGCAATTGATGCTGTTTCCACTACCCGTTCCGATTTGGGTACAATTCAGAACAGGTTGGCATTTACCGTGGCAAGTGTTGACAATGCTTCGGAAAACCTTGCAAGTTCAGAGTCGACAATTAGAGACCTTGATATCTCTAACGAGGTCACTGAGTTCACAAAATCTCAGATTCTGACTCAGGCCGGTATGTCGATGTTGGCACAGGCAAATGCAGTGCCTCAGAATGTGCTTGCACTCTTCAGGTAATTGGTTCCTTGGTTTAATATTTTTATGTATTTGAGGTGATGACAATGGTAATAGAAAGTCGTGTTCAGGACATAACACAAGAAGTCGCTGCTAAAGAACTTCAGAGTGGAACTGTTGAACGACAGGGATCAGTCACCTCCAAATCGAATAGTGGTACTACCAGGAAATCAAAAGAATCTGAGACAAAAGCATCAGTCGGGACGAAAAATGGATCATTAAATTCAGCACTCGAACCGATTGATGTACATCGTGCAGTCGAGAAACTTAACCAGATTGCAGAATCACAGATGAAAGATGTAAGCTTTTCTGTTGACGAGGATGCAGATGCCACTGTAATTAAAGTTTTCAAAAGGAAAACTGGGGAGCTGATCAAGCAATTCCCGGCAGAAATGATTTTAGCTATGAAGGCACGAATTCGTAAAAATACGGGCTGGTTTTATGACAGTAAAATTTAGTATATTTTTTCTGGTAGATTTAATTAACAGAGAAGCCTTTTAATACGAGGTTAAGCAACATGGCGAGTACAGGATCAATAAGTTTTGGCGGTTTGGCGAGTGGTTTGGACACAACCCAACTCATTGAAAATCTGATGACGGTTGAATCAAAGCCCTTAACCAGGCTTGAGAATAAGAAAACGGAACTCGACAGCCAGTATGATACCTATACTACCATGAAGTCGAACCTTAATGAACTAAAAACGCTTGTATCCGCGCTTAAAAGTTCGGATACCTTTGGAGTTTTCAGTGCCTCTTCTTCCGATGAAGAGGCACTGACACTCAGTGCTTCAACCTCGGCAAATGAGGGTACTTATTCAATTAAAATCCTATCATTGGCTCAGGCTGAAACATTGTCAAGTAACTCATATGCATATACTGAAAACAATCTTAATCTGACAGGCGAAATTCTTATAAACGGCAACAGTTTCAGTGTTAGCAGTACCGACTCGTTGATTGATATTCGAAATGGTATTAATGCTTTGGATGCCGGTGTTACGGCGAACATTCTGAAAGTTTCAAATGGCGACAACCGGCTTATTATATCCTCAGATACTGCGGGTGAAGAAGGTATTTTTATAGCGAATGTCGGCAGTACCGACATTCTTGGTAATTTAGGCTTTACAGACGGTACGAAAAGTATACGCGAGTTTTCGAACGGGAGTGTTCTGTCTGCTTCATTTGAGTCTTCTACGGCAACCGTAGGCAGTCTTTTCGATATCTCGTCCGGTGTTTCCGGTAATGTTGCCATCAGGGATGAATCACTGAGTATCGATCTATCCAAAGACACGTTAAATTCCATCCGTGACAAAATCAACAATCTTGGCCTTACCGGTGTAACCGCATCGATAGAATCCCAAACGGAAAATAACGCCACCACCTATCGCCTTGCAATTACAGGAACGGAAGATTTTACCGACGATAATAATATTCTTGAGACACTCGGTATTTTTGAGGGGGGAAGAAGTGGTATAAGCAAGACGGTTGAGACCGGAGTCTTGTATTCTAATAATAGCGAAAATAGTGTAAAATATGCAGACAGCAATACACATTTAAGTCAATTGGGAGCAGAAGTTCAGGGGGGAGAAACCGAGACAATTACCATATCCGGTACTAATCTTGATGGTTCGGCCGTTTCCAAAACGATCGAAATTTCATCAAATACAAATATCGATGATATTCTTACCGGTATTGAAGAAGCGTATTCAGGTAATGTGACGGCGTCGATTGAAAATGGGAAGATACAGGTGAAGAGCAATGAAACCGGGTCATCTTCGCTTGAATTCAGAATTTTTGCACATAATGAAAATGGAGGCACACTCGATTTCGGTACAATCAGTACGACCGCAAATGGACGTGAACGATTATTAGCTGAAGGTGGGAATGCGCGAATACTGGTGAATAACATTGAGGTATCGAGAGACTCGAATGAAGTTAACGATGTGCTTACAGGCCTCAATTTAACCCTGAAAAAGGCTGATCAGGATACTACCTTAAGTATTACGGTGGAACGCAATACCGACGAAATCAAAGATAAAATTCAGGAATTTATTACTGTTTACAATGAGTTTATCGATTTCGTCGATGAGAATTCACAATATAACGAGGAAGAAAATGTAGCCGGACCTCTTCTCGGTGATCTGACAACAAGAAGCATTCTTTCCCGGATCAGGGAATCGTTACGGACAAGTGTTTTTGGCGATGATTTGAGTTATAATCAACTTGTCCAGATAGGTATAGAGTCGACAGCAGATGGAAAACTGGAACTCGACACCGCAAAACTTATGGATGCAATGGATGAGAATGTGGATTCAGTAGTTTCTTTATTCTCAGCCACACGTAAGTCGAGTGATAATGACATCTCATTTGTCTATCATTCCGAAAAGACAAAATCGGGCACATACGCTGTAACCATTACGCAGGCAGCAGAGCAGGCTGAAGTTATTTCGGATGTTTCACAGGAAGATATTCAATCGGGTACTCTGAAAATAACAGATAACTTTGGATATACTATTGAGTTTGGTTATGATTCCGGCATGACGTTTGATGATATTGCAAATGCACTTGCTGTCGAGGCTCAGACTTCTTATAGCGAGATTTTAAGGTCGGATACGGGACTATCGCAATCTGCCAATCAGGATCCGGTCACCCAGAATACGGCAATAAGCGAAATAGCCGGTGTTCAAATTAATGAAAACGATACGATTACCATAAACGGAACAAGCCGAAGCGGTAAAGAATATCAGAGAATCATATCACTTGGCGGAAGTGAAAATGTCACGATGCAGGATATTCTGGATGCGGTAGAAGCTATAGCAGATAATGAAGTCAATGCCACAATCGACACCGGAGGCAAAATACTGATCGAAGATACACAGACCGGAACAAACAAATTCTCATTTTCTATCGAAACTACTGTGGAAGGTCTGGATTTCGGTACAATTTCTTCGATACAAAAAGGCCGGAACCGTGTAAATATTGAGGCTTCTGTGACCGAAAATAACCGCTTGAGAATAAATCATTCATCTTATGGCTCCAACAACACCCTGACAATTTCTGGAGGCAGCGGACTGGGTCTCGCAGATGGTGAATATGCCGGAGTTGATGTTGCCGGGACGATTAACGGTGTCACCGGTACCGGCAGCGGCCAGTCACTGAGCGCTTCAGCCAGCGATACGAATGCAAGAGGCATTGTAATAAGAACTAAAATTACGCCTGAAGAACTCGCATTCGAGGGGCCGTCCCAGGGAACGATAACGTTAATATCGGGGATTGCCGATTTACTGTACAGCGATCTCAATGCCATAACTAATCCGGTTGACGGATTCATTCAGGCGAAAATTGACAGTGTTGAGCTTTCGCGGGAAAGTGTCGCAACTCAAATAGATAATACAACAGCTCGTCTCGACCAAAGACGTCAGATGTATGTCAAAAAATTCACTGAACTCGAACGTGCCATGGCAAGCCTTGAATCGATGCAGCAAAGTTTATCGGCATCTCTTAGCGCACTGCCATCAGCCAGTTTATTTTCTTAAAACTAAAGTTTGATAAAAACATGCCGATAATATATAATAGCAGTAAGGTTTTCGTGATGAAATAGATTTAGGTATCGAAAAACATTACGGATTTTCTTTGATAGAAGATATTGTCATGAATGGAAAAAAAACATGAATAGTGGTTATGCCGCTTATAGGGAAGCTCAGGCTCAGGAAGTTGATCAGGCAAAACTGATTCTTATGATGTTTTCCGGATCGGTGAATTATTTGAATAAAGCAATTGAATACGCTGAGACTGATCATAAAGAAATGGAACGATATATTTCCAGGACAAAGAATATTATTCTTGAACTTATAGCATCATTGAATCTTGAAGACAGCGGAGAAATAGGTGAGTTACTCCTGAAAACATACAGAGGATTATTTACAAAATTAAATTTGGCATATGTCGAAGAAGATATTGTGAAAGTGACTGACGTGAGAGACTCTCTTATCATGCTTGAAGATTCATGGAAAAAGGTTTTTCAGAGCCCTGAATACGATCATTTTAAAAACAACAGGGAGCAGTTCGTAAAAAATCAGCAGAAATTGAGAAAGGCATAAATGTCGGAGGTTGATAAGCTCGAAAGGGCCATTCGCCGTAATATTGTTCTTCATGAACGTTTCTGCGAACTTATCGAAAAAGAAAAAAACCTCTTCGGATATGATGAAATTGACGGGATTTCCGCGCAAAGAAAACTGAAGGATGAAATAGAGAGAGAAATTAAAAAAAGTGATGTGGCAATTTCCGAAATGTTCAAACATATCGAAGACGATAAAATAAAACTTAATGAAACGCAAAAAAAGAAAGTTTCGGTTCTGACAGACAATTATCGTATCCGTATAGATTCGACAATTCAATTGATTGAGCAGACCGGAAAGGTTTTGCAAAATTATAAAGATGATACGATGAAAGAATTGAAAATGGTCGATAAAAAGAAGAAAGCGCTGAATATTTACAAGGGAAATAAATAGCCCTGATAATGAAGTGAGTACATTATGAAAATACAAGGTTTACCTCTTAATGACGGCGGTCTGCAGCGGGTTGAAAATAAAAAGGCAGAAAAAATTACCGCCGGGAATACCCAAAAAGGTGATGTGGTGGAATTGTCACGATCCGTTCGGGGTGGCGATCATGAAATCAGTTCGCACTATGCAATACCCATAGAATTTCTCGAACGTACAGAACTGGTTAATGCCATAACTAAAAATATTGCGGATAAGTCATATAATCAACCTGATGTTCAGGTAACAATTGCCGAAAAAATCCTTGAGTCTGCTGTTTTGAACGATACAATTAGCAGTATCACTGTGGAAAAGAACGGGACACCTGAAATACGTGATGATATAATTAACCGCATAACCGACAAAGTTTCACAAAAGTATTATGATCAACCGGAAGTTATGGAGCAGATAGCCGGAAGGATCATTGATGCTTTAGGCGTTTCCGGAGTGCTCTGAGTAAAACAGGCATAGACTGAATACTTATCATATATTTAAACGGCACATGAGTATGTTCATGTGCCGTTTTTTATACCCTGTTGTAATAAAGTATTTTCATTTTTATCAATATAGAGTAGTTTATAAGATGGTTTGCAGAATATATGCTACAAAGCTATGGGAAAGTATGCACCTTAAAAAGAAACAAGCCTTTGAAATCATCTCAGTTTTGAGAGAAGCCGGATTTACCGCTTATATAGTCGGCGGCGCTGTAAGGGACATGGTTATGGGCCTTGTGCCGATGGATTATGATATCGCAACCGATGCTTCCTCGTCAGATTTGGAATATCTTTTCGGGAAAGTATATCCTGTGGGCAGGCAGTTCGGAGTGAATATGGTTGTGATCGGTCAAAACACTTTCGAAATCGCTCAATTCAGGGTGGAAGGCATTTATTTTGACGGTAGAAGGCCATCTGCAATAGAACCCGGTAATCCAATCGAAGATGCACGACGACGCGATTTTACCATAAATGCACTTTTTTATGATCCGGCTGAAAATTCGATAATCGATCATGTCAACGGTATTGCCGATATAAAAAATAAAGTAGTCAGAACTGTCGGCGATCCTGATATTCGCTTTCGGGAAGACCGTCTACGTATGCTGAGAGCGATACGGTTTGCTACCCGTTTTTCATTTAAACTGGATATCGAAACCGAACTCGCAATTAAACGGCACGCAGGGGCTGTTCTCTATGTAAGCGCTGAACGAATAGGGGATGAACTGGTAAAAATATTCAGCGGCCCTCATCCCGCATATGCGTTGGTACTGCTCGATAGAACGGGATTACTCGATGTTGTGCTTCCTGAAGTTTCCGCCCTGAAAGGTGTTGAACAACCTCCTGAGTTTCATCCTGAGGGAGATGTTTACGAACATACCTGCCGGATGCTTGAATTATATGACGGAAATTCTGTAACGCTTGCGTTCGGAATACTACTCCATGATATCGCAAAACCGGTGACGATGACGAAAACAGATAGAATACGGTTCAGCAGGCATGCTGATGTTGGCGCAATAATAGCAGGGCAGATATTGAGACGCCTCCGTATGAAAAATGTGATAATATCGAAAGTTCAGGAACTTGTTCGCACCCACATGCATTTTATCAATGTCAGGAAAATGAGACGGGCGAAACTGCTTCGTTTTGTTTTGCAGGATGAATTTGATGAAATGCTCGAGTTATACCGTATCGATTGCCTATCGAGCCATGGCAAGCTCGATGATTATGAATTTCTTTTGCAAACTGTCGATATGGAAAAACAAAGAAACCGGAAACATCAGCCACCCTTACTTGACGGACGTGATCTGATTGAACTCGGGTATGAACCGGGGCCGCAGTTCGGGAAAATTCTCAGTGATGTTGAAGATATGCAGCTTGAAGGCGCTTTGTTAACAAAGGAAGAAGCTAAAAATTTTGTTGTGCGTACGTATTATTTTCAGGCTGATCGGCATAATCAGAAGCGAAAAAATAATCCTCAGGATCCACCGGTACACCGTGATGTAAAACCGAATACATAATGTGAGGGGGAACAGCAAGAATCGATCCTGTTCCCGTTCTTCCCATACAGGCAATTTGCTGACCGCGGGTAACTTGTTCGCCAACTTTTAGCTTAATTTTTTCTTTCATTTGGGCTACCCGCTGCAGATGAGTATATCTCGTTTTATATCCGTTCCCATGGTCGATTATGATATATCGTCCGAATTCATTGGTAAATGTGTCATCCTCAATAATTCCATCGGCAGTAGCGACAATAGGCGTACCTTCAACATTATTAATATCAACACCGGGATGCAGTTTTCTTGTGTTTGAAATTCTGTCGAAAGAACGGCCAAATTTCTTCATGATTTCTCCGCTGGCCGGTTTTATCGAAGGTAATGTTTTTAAGAAATCGCAATTTTTATCACAGAAGTCATACAGTGTGGTATAATTCTGAGTGAATGCATCGCTTTTCTTTTCCATGCGGTCAATAAGATAGAGGACGCGTTGAAGTGGCAGTTTCAAACCTGATTCTGCCACCATAACGCTTAAATCTTCGTCGGTTGTTTTTATTTGATTCGGGATTTCGTATTTCTCACCGATCAGTTGTTTTATTTTTTCAAGACTATCGAGTTGAGAACTCATAGTTGTTAGTGAAGAATCGAAATATGCGAGATGTTTTTCCAGAATTCTGTTATTATTGATTATTTCCCTGGTTTTATCGGCATAGAAAGATTTACCCTCAAATCCCAGAATATAAAAAATCATGATGCCTGTCGTTAAAACGATAGCAATCATGAGTCCGAATACCAGAGCACGAGGTATTCCTATTTGTTTTATTTCGGACTTCGAATGAGGTATCAAAATAAATGTCAAACGCTTCCACGACATTGTATACGGTCCTTAATGCTTTCAGGAAAGATATGCTTTTAAAGGTTTTGATCGTGATGCATGTCTCAGACGCTTGATCGCTTTTTCCTTGATCTGGCGAACCCTTTCGCGTGTGAGTTTGAATTTCTCGCCGATTTCCTCGAGTGTTAATGAATGGTCACGGTTAATGCCGAAATAAAGGCTAATAACCTCGGCTTCTCGTTCCGTTAGCGTAGATAGAGCTTTTTCAATCTCCCGTTTGAGTGAATCTTTCAATAATTTCTGATCAGGCGCGGGCTGGAATTTATCCTCAAGAACATCCAGCAGCCTGTTATCTTCACCATCGTTAAACGGTGCGTCCAGCGAAAGATGCCGTGAGGAAATTTTCAGAGTATCCATAACTTCATAAGGACTCATTTCCAGTTCATCAGCAATCTCATTTGCCGATGGTTCACGGCCGAATTCCTGTTCGAGACCGCTCGATGTCTTACCGATTTTGTGAAGTGCGCCAACCCTGTTGAGCGGCAGACGGACGATACGCGATTGTTCGGCAAGGGCCTGTAAAATCGCCTGACGTATCCACCAGACTGCATAGGAAATGAACTTGAATCCTTTGGTCTCATCAAATCTCTTGGCAGCTTTTATAAGACCAAGATTTCCTTCATTGATAAGATCGCCCAGGGATAATCCCTGATTCTGATATTGTTTTGCAACACTCACGACAAATCGCAGATTAGCTTTTGTCAGTATTTCAAGTGCACGCTGGGAACCCAGCTTAATCTCCTGAGCGAGTTCGACCTCCTGGTTTGCTGAAAGAAGCTCAACCTCACCTATTTCCTGCAGATATCTGTCAAGGGATTGATCTTCCCTCGTATAGGGTTTTTTAGCTAATTTTGACACGTATTAATACTCCTGTATCAACAATGAGTTTATTTGCTTTTTACTGCCACAAATCCTGTCTCGATACGTCCGTTTGAAGAAACACGTTGTTTGAAAATGAGAATAGTTTTGTCTTTTTTGTCAGGGGGACTGAGATTAGAGATTTTTTCCCGTACTCTTTTGAAATCGCCTGTGTTATTGATTTCCTCGTTTTCGATTTCGTTTATGACGTCCCCGGCACGCAGATTTGCCCGTGAAGCCGGACTGTCAGGGTCGATACTAATGACTACAACACCTTTTTCAATGTTTCCGAGATTAAAGTCTTTCACTGAGGGATGATCCAGGTCTGTTACATTTATACCCCTCCAACTGAATGAATCGGACGGTTTTAATGCTGCGGTTTCAGTATAATCGTTTCTGTCCGCAAGGGTAAGAATAACTTTCTGTTTATCGCCATTCCTGATAATTTCAAGTTCGACTTCCTCTCCGGGTGAATAGCTGGCGATTTTTAAAAGAAATGCCTGGAAATTTTTGACAGTTTTACCGTTCAGTGTAATAATGACATCGCCATGTTTAAGGCCGGCTTTGTCTCCCGGAAAACCTTCGACAACTTCGGAAATGAGTACTCCGTCATTACTCGGAAGTCCAAGCGCCTCCTGTTTTTCTTTGGTAATACCTTCCTCATCGGCTTTAATCCCGACAAATCCGCGTTTAACTTCGCCTGTTGTGATGAGTTGGGTCATGACATTTTTTGCCAGATTTATGGGAATTGCAAATCCGATACCGGCATATTGGGCAGTGTACATATCATTGATACCGATAACTTTACCGTTGATATCGGCAAGGGCGCCGCCTGAATTCCCCGGATTGATCTGTGCATCGGTCTGAATAAAATCCTGGAACTGCGGCGATTCTCCTCCCCACACCCTAAAACCATGACGACCCAAAGCGCTTACTACACCTACATTGATGGTACGTTCCAGACCTATAGGATTACCTATCGCTATGGCATAATCTCCGGGTCTGAGTGTATCGGAATCACCGAGTTCGGCGACATATTCCTCCGGGAGTTGCTTACCCTCGAGCTTTAATTTAACGACAGCCAGATCCGAACCGGGATCTTTTCCGATTACTTCGGCTTCATATGATTCATGCTCATTAACCTTTACGGAAATTTCCGTTGCATTTGCGATCACGTGATTATTGGTTAAAATATGCCCGTCACGGTCTACAATTACACCCGATCCCATACCGGGTAATTGACGTTCCTGTTCCCTGTCTTCCTGCGGATCAAAGAAAAAATCCCACGGGCTTCGATTATTACGGGTTCTTTCCTGTGAAACGATCTTTGTATCGATTCGTACAACGGTAGGGGATACTTTTTCATATATTACTGTAAATGGGCTTTGCAGCGAGTTACCCTGTCGTATTACGGGTAGTTGCGCTGATGTTGTTGTGTCTGGTAGTGTTAGTAACAGAATAACAATAAAAAGAAAATAATAATACATAGGGGAGTAAAAACGAGAAATCCTGGTAAACAGGTTGCGCATATCTAACCTCCGAAACGTCCGTAAATTTTACATAAATATTTTTTAAAAGTCAATATTAAATTGACATTTTTTTCATCAAATTTTATTAAAAAATACAAGTTAAAATCATAATCGTATTAATATCGGCTCAATAATGCAACCAATACTTTTTTCCTCACAATTTTTTAAAAAAAGGTAAAAAAACCGTTTGTTTCATAATTGCTTTTTAGTCGCTGTACGCCATCCGTTACATTAAACACGCAAACATTGTGTTGGTTTCAAGAAAAACCGGATTATACCTTATTAATTTATATATAATCCGGTTTAAATTGTTGAAGATCAATATGTTCGAAATATGGTATAACCGGCATCAATCGATTAACGGCATAATTCCTTAATTTCTTTTCGCTTAATCATATGCAGATCGAGCATGTTTACCGGTTTTGTAAAAGTATACGTAAATTAGTTTTGTTTCAAGCTTCTTCAGGTTCTTCTTTCTTTACCATTTCTTCATAATATTTTTCTTTTGCTTCAAGCTCTGCATCGAGATTGTTCAGTGTTGAAATCAAATCCTTTACCTGGTCGGATTTCAATACGTCCTTTTCGGATTTTTCCTTGATGGATTCATACATTATACCACCAAGTTCGGTAAAGCTTTTTGAAATTTTACGTTTCAGGTTAAGGATTTCAATCTTTGCTTTTCCGATCTTTGTGTATTCTTCCGTCTTTTCTGCTGCAATCTGAACACCATCAACAACAGATTTTCTGATTTTTTCCCATAATTCTCCCATGACATCTGCCTTTCGCAAAGAGGTTATTCGTTAATATAAACTATGTAACTACTTGAAGCCGTCGGCCTTATTTACCTTTTGTTTTTCAATGACCGGCATTTCGATAGTAACAACAGTACCGCTTCTTCCATCATTTTCATTATACGACCTAATGAAAATCCGTCCGCCATGTTCTTCAATAATACTTTTACATACAGCCAGTCCGAGACCTACACCGTCAGGTTTTGTGGTATAAAACGGTTCATAA
This sequence comes from Candidatus Latescibacterota bacterium, assembly GCA_016927495.1. Taxonomy (GTDB): domain Bacteria; phylum Latescibacterota; class Latescibacteria; order Latescibacterales; family Latescibacteraceae; genus JAFGMP01. The sequence goes on from JAFGMP010000009.1 coordinate 52,550, forward strand.
ATTTGATTGATTACTTCACCGGGAATTCCTTTTCCGTTGTCTTTGAACTGAAGAGAAACAATGTCTTTACTTTCGGATTCATGTGTTATCACACCGGAACTCACCAGCAACTCGCCGCCATCCGGCATGGCGTCACGGGCGTTCAGAATTATATTGACCAGAACCTGCTTGATTTTGTCACGATCAGCTAAAACAACTGGCAGCTTCGAAAGCCGTTTGCGAATATTAATTTTTCGGGAATTAAAGTCCTCCGAATGTAAAAGCAAAATATCGTCAATTAACTGATTAAGTGCAACAGATTCAAAATTTATTTTTCCGGGCCGTGCGAAATTTAACAAATCCTCAACAATGCCGTCCAGACGTTCGATTTCTTCGAGTATCAGATTTACAAACTGCTTACGTTCATCTTCCTTGTCCATTTTTCGGGCAAGAAGCTGTGATGCGCCTTTCAGACCTGATAGAGGATTACGAAGCTCGTGAGACAATGTTGCCGACAATCTTCCGAGAGCAGCCATTTTTCCCGATTCGACTAATCGCTCATGAGTAAGTTCCAGTTCTTTTTTGGCGGTGAGAACACTTTCGTATAACCTGCTGTTATGAATTGCTCCCGATACCTGGTGTGCGATGGTTTTAAGAAGGCGGCGTTCATAATTACGGAAAATCCGTGGCATTTTTGTCTGTACATTAATAACACCGATAAGTTCTTTTCTGAACCGCAGCGGAACACTGAGCAGCGACTTATACTCGTCCTCTCCGGTAATGGGGAAGTACTTATTGCGACTGTCTTTTGTAACATCGCTTACTGCCAGGATCCGACCCTGTTTTGCCGCTCTTCCGGTAATACCTTCACCGGGATGAATCCTGACAAAGTCAACAGCATCGTTGCTGAGCCCTCTGGTCGCCTTAAGAACCAGTGAACCGTCACCGGAATCCCAAAGGTATATGGAACATACGTCGACTTTCATAATATTCGCCGTGATTTCCACCACATTTTTCAGTATTTCGGCGGTTTCGAGTGTCATGGTAACCAGTTCACCGATTTTCGAAACAGCCACCATTGTGTCTTTTTGCGTTCTCATGACCTGAAATGCTCGTATCCTTTGACGGTGAGGGTTTTTTTCGTACCATCCTGAAAACAGAGCGAAATAGTCTCTGATGGCTCAGTAACGGTTCCAATTCTTGTAATCTGGCAGTCCCCATATAAGAAAGTATCGGGTATTGTCGAATCACCGGAAGTAAAAAGGAGTTCAAAATCCTCTCCCGCCGAAATGGAAAAATCTACCGGTTCAATTTCTTTCTTTTGCATCAGTTCCCGGAATTCACCTGATAATGGCAGATTGACAGTAACGATTTCGGCGCCGACTCCGCTTTCCTCGCAGATGTGCGCAAGGTCAGACGCAAGCCCGTCCGAAAGGTCGATCATTGCGTTTATACGATGTGATTCCGTCAGATGCCGTGCAATATCGACACGTGCTTCCGGTCTTAGAAATTTACGTTTTAATGTCCCGTAACCATCTTTTTTTTCACGCAGCGCGGTGAATCCTGCCATTGCATCGCCCAGACAACCTGTCATGTATATGCCATCACCCGGCTTTGCTCCCGACCTTTTTATCATTCGGTCAGGTTCAACCCATCCGATTACGGTCACCGTTACGGTCAATGGCCCGGGTGTCGAAGTGGTTTCTCCGCCGCTTACCGGGCAACCATACTGTTCTGCGGTTGTGTTGAGGCCATCGAACAGTTCAAGCGCATCCTCGAAATACATCTGCGGCGGCATAGAAGCCGAAACGAGCGTATAAGCCGGAACACCTGCCATTGCGGCGATGTCGCTTACCGATGCAGCCATACATCTGTGCCCGATGTCATACCAGGAAGAATAGTCGGGAGTGAAATGCACACTGTCGACAAAGGTATCGATGGTGTGGAGCATCATCCGGTTTTCGAACGATTTCGTCACCAGACAGTCATCACCAGCCGACCGGATGATCTCACCGCCGTCACCGGGCATCTTACGGCGTATGCTCCTGATGAATTCAAGTTCGCCGATTTCCGCCATGGTATGTTTGCCGGATTTCATACTGAATATTGTTTCCGTTAAAAGTATTCCGCAATCGTTATTATTCTTAATATACAGATTTCGCCGTACAGTTACTACTATAAATGATTTTATTGGTGAAAAATGAAAAATATTTGCCACGGATGGACACGGATTTTAATTGGATATGTATGTTAGAGGAGGTGAAAATAACCTGAGAACAAAATGCCGGAGGTAACGAATAATTTCTCAGCAACATATCATTCAACTCCGGAAGAATCTTACTGAAGTGATTCTTCGAGGGTAAAATTGTCTCACTGTCTTTACTATTTCGGTCATTCGACAAAATGATGAAACCATCTGAAAAACAACTATATCATATTCTCGATAATAAAGTCTGTAGCAGCTTCAATATTATTAGCAATTATAGTGCCTTCCGGAAGTTCATCTATGTGGTGTGTACCATGTCCGGTTAAGACGTATATTCCTTTTGTTCCTGCATTATGAGCCAGTTCAACATCATGTGGATGGTCACCGATTGTATAAGATTTTTTGAGATCAATATTATATTTCTTAGATGCTTGCAGTAAGAAATATGGCAAAGGTTTAATACATCGGCACATTTCTGATTTATCATGAGGACAAACGTAAATTTCTTTTATTATAATACCATTTTCTTTTAATGTGTCACTTATAAAAGTATTGATTGTTTCAACTTCATTCATTGTGATAAGTCGCCGGGATACTCCTGGTTGATGGGTTACAATGAATAGTACAAAGTGTTTTTGTAGTTTTCGAAGTGACAAAAAAGTTTCCGGATAGAAATGTACTTCGTCTTTTGATCTTAAATGACCTCTATCTTCAATAATTGTGCCATCTCTGTCTAAAAAAATCGCCGGAACTTTACCCACTCTGACCTCATAAATTATTTATATTTACAACTTCTAAAGTAAATTGAAAATATGCCTAAAAACTGATCAAATACGATATTTTTGCTATCCCGGTGCTATAGATTGTCTTGTAATCCCTTTCGCTGTCCAATAGTTGGTTATAAACGAGGTAAACATCGTTTCCTATTTTGGGTATGAAGTGTATGAGGAGGTTCATATTCATTTCTTTTGACTCGTTGTTCCATTGTAAAAAAGTTCTCGATGTCAGCCGCGGGGAAATATTTACATTGATCCTTCCGCCAAACTCTTTGGTGTCGAATTCTCTCGAGCCGGATTTGATACTGTTGTATTGGATGTCGGACGAAAAAGTAAAATGCTGGTTAATCTTAAAGTCGCACTCAAGTTCAACAGCGTCTCTCTGCCCGTTAAAGAAATCTCCCCAAACATAGTTGACATCGAATACTACCGGATTGCTGGGATTACTTTCGATGCTTGTCGAATAGCTCCACCATGTATAACTTCCCTGAGGTATGATAACATGCCCGTCTTTATCTTCAAAAATCTCGAAATCCTCATCAAGAAATTCATAGGTTTCTTCCATATTGAATCTGAATTCCCATTCTGACATTGTGTTGAATCCGAATGGTGTATACCGAACAGTGCGGGTGAGCAACCTGTTATGCATGTCGGTGTAGTAATTGAAGTTGATTGGCGATATCCAGAGTTTCCGGATGTATGGTATCCCCGGCCGTGGTGTATAGTTGACACTACCCGAGTATTGTTTAATGCCGTTACGACGTACATATCCTGTTTCAGGATCGTAATTGTCCCCGACAGCGTGATACAGTAAATTAATTCCTAACAGGTCGTTGGGGTAGCTCGCCAGAAACCTTCCGGCTCTTGTACCGTGCTCGACTCCGGTGATGTTGTTTTCCGCGACATATCCTCCGACCACAAGATTTTTATTTGACAGGAATGTATTTGTGCTGTAGGAAAAATCAGCTCCGAATGCCTGATTTTTGTGTTTGTCGGTGTCATAAAGGTTTGTTGCGATAATTCCGACATATGATTGTTTCAGTATATCTTTTTTTACCCGTATGACAGAATAGTTCGACGAGGGCTGGCCTGCTTTGTCGTCGGTCTGCATGTTGAGTATACCGAGGTTGTAACTGCCGGCTTTGCCGGTAAGCTTTGCTCCGCCGAGAATGGGCACCTGTTCGCCGTCCGGCGCTATGCCGATTCTCCTTGAATAGTACGGTGTCGTATATGGCGACCCGAAATCGAAGGTTTCAGCGCCCTCGAGGAAAAAATCCCTTTTTTCGGGATAATGAAGGCTGAACCGTGTGAGATTAATCATGTTCTGGTCGGATTCTACCTGTGCGAAGTCGGTTAGTGTGGTCAGGTCGAGCGTCAGGTCGGATGTCACCGGATATTTTACATCGAACCCGTATTTGAATGTTCTGTCGAGTTCACTGTTTTCATGCTCCAGACCACCGAGAGCAAAGGGTTTGAATTCAATCTGTTTTCCTCTCTGCACGTCTGTTAAGCCGGTGAGTGTCCCCGCTTTGGTGAGTTGCATGATACCGTCGTCTCTCTTCCACGAAGACCAGAGCATCTCTTCTTTTTTGCGTGCGATCTCACGTCTGAAGTTTATTCCCCAGTTCTGTATCCCGTTATTTGTGAATCGCAGGGTTTTAAACGGGATAAGCATTTCGGCGCACCAACCCTGGTCATGAATTTTAGTGGAAACTTCCCATACGCCGTTCCAGTTCTCATTCACTTCACCATTACCGCCGGTAATTTTACCGTCCAGCCATGCCCCGTTCGGGTTGATTCTGAAAAAAAAGCCGCTTCTTTTATCGTTGAATGTATCGAGAACCACGGTGAAATTATCGTCATGGTCCAATTCGCCGTCCCGCCGCAGTTCGGTGTGGATGATTTTTTCCGGCTCACTGTCGTAACACATCACCCCGATATACAGATTATGACGGTCATAGAGAATTTTGACCTCGGTTTTCTCCGTAGCAGGATCACCCTCGACAAGTTCCCGCTGGGTAAAATCCGATACTGATTCGGCACTACTCCAGACAGGTTCGGTCAGTTTACCATCGAGCCTTATGGGAGTGTCTATGGCATAGGCCTGAATCTTTTTGGGGGCTTCTTCCCGAATATTTTGGCCGTGAGCAGGATTATTGCATACCATTACAGATAAAAAAATTAACGAAATGATGATATTTTGCTGCGCTGTCATGAAACGGGTTAAGCGCATGACTGAAACTTTCGGCTGTATGTTTATGGGGTAAAAAGACGTAATTATCAATGATTTAACGCTAATATACCAAAAATGTTCCGGGGAAATCAACATGAGTCGTGATTAAGAAAATATTAGCCACGGATGGACACGGATAAACACGGATAAGAATGAAAAGGAATTATTGGATTCCTTTGAAAAAGATGAATGGAAATCCGTACCGAATGTTACAAAAAGAAAAACGGAATTGAAAAAATATGCACAGGTGACCATTCGCAAAGACAAAAGGGTAAACATACGAATTTCAGAACGTAACCTCTAAGAATTGCAGCGAATTGCCGTTCGGGAAGGTCTGCCCTGTCAGACGCTGATTTCAGATATTCTGCATAAATATGTTAACAAAGTACCCATTCCATTGGATACTGTTTAAATAATCACTATGAAGATAATGAAGATAATGAAGTAAAAACTTCAAATCCTTCATGTTCTTCAGGGTAAAAAATTTATTAAAAAAATACATTGGTATCCCCACCCAAACTCACCCTCTGACTCTCTCTCTAACCTTTAGAGAGAGGGAATATTTGAAGACTCGAAATTAGTTGACAATATCAGTTCACAGCCTTCCCCCTCTATCGCGTGCGAGAGAGGGGGATCGAGGGGGTGAGTGAGTAAAAAAAAATACTTTGTGCTGACTTAACATGATAACCAAATAACTTCATTTCGGCATTGTTACCCAGTCCGGCAAACTACCGGGATCGATTCCCCATATCACAGGGAGAAAAATCCTGACGAAGATCGTGATCAATATGCCTCCGATGATGCTCAGTCCCAGACCGGCTTTTACCATCTGGGGGATGGTAATGTACCCGCTGCCGAAAACGATTGCATTGGGCGGTGTTGCAGTGGGCAGAAGGAACGCATATGATACCGATATTCCTGCCGCTACAATGAGCAGGAACGGGTGAATGGACATCGCAATTGCACTCACACCCATGATAGGGATCAACATGGTAGCGGTCGCTGTATTCGAGGTAAGATTTGTTAAAAATATCGAAAGGAACACAACGATTAGAACCACTACGAGTATACTTGACCCCTGAAGTATCATAACCTGTTTCCCTATCCATTCAGCGAGTCCGGATATCTGCATGGCGTTGGCCAATGATAATCCACCGCCGTACAGAATGATAACTCCCCAGGGAACTTTCAGCGCCGATTGCCAGTCGAGGAGGAATTCGCCACGTCTGAAATCCACCGGAATCAGAAAGAGCGCAATACCACCGATCATGGCGATAGTAGGATCCTTAACCATCCGCAAAGCCTCGATGTTGATAAAACCACGCAGTATCCATGCAAGCGCCACAACACTGAAAACATAGAGGGTATAGCGTTCCGGTCTGGTTATCGGCCCCAATCGATGGAGTTCATCCCTGATCCATGACCGTCCGCCCGGCAATTCCTTCAGCTTCATCGGGAACAAAAATTTGACAAGATACAGCCAGGTAATGAACAGCATGATGAGCGACAGTGGGAATGCCAGCGCAAACCATGTACCGAAACTGATTTCCTGATTGTACATACTTTCCACAAGCCCGACCAGAATTGTGTTCGGCGGTGTCCCGATGATAGTACTTACTCCTCCGACCGAAGATGCAAAGGCAATACCGATCATCAGGTTTATGCCCAGAACAAAGTGAGTGGGAGTGGTATCGATATTCGGGATTTTCTGTTTCTCTATGAGATCCCCGGCCTGGCTTATGACCGCAAGCGCAATGGGTACCATCATCATGGTTGTGGCAAGATTGCTGATCCACATCGACAGCACTGCCGATGCTACCATAAATCCGAGCACGATACGGTTGGGGTTTGTGCCGACTATCCTGATTATGTTGAGAGCGATGCGTTTGTGAAGGTTCCATTTCTCCATGGTTATGGCGATGAAAAAACCTCCGAGGAACAGATAGATCAGGTGGTTGGCATAGGGTGGAGTAACATCGGCTGACTCCATGATGCCAAGCGGGGGAAACAGGGCGATAGGTAATAACGACGTCGCCGGTATCGGTATAGCCTCGGTGATCCACCACACCGACATGAGGAGGGCTACCGCGGCGGTTTTGAACGATTCGGGACTCATGCCTCCGGGCCTCGGGATAACAAGGCACAGCATAAAGATGCAGGGGCCGAGAAAAAAGCCGATTTTCTGACGCCGTGTGTACATTATCACCTCATGTAATTCATGCCTGCGATAGTGAGATATAATCGATATTGAATTTTTCGACTAATTTATTGAATATTGCTTTTCCCTATTCATAAAATCAACAACTTTCTTTTGTGTATACGATATAATATGCTTATAATAAGCTAGTCGACTTAGTATTTCATTTTATTATTATTAGTGATGTTATCTGTTCTTTTCCGGTTGAAATTTTCACCACATACGGAGGGTGGCATCATGCAAAATATAACCATTGAAAGTACAGCATTCGATGAGGGAGGTATGATTCCTGTTCAATATACATGTGACGGGAAAAATGTCTCGCCTCCGATGCAATGGAGCGAACCGCCGGAAGGTACACAGAGTATTGCCCTGATTTGTGACGATCCCGATGCAGCTTCCGGAGACTGGGTGCACTGGGTAATCTATAATATTCCTGCAGCATCGAGAGGTCTGCCCGGGAATTTTCCATTGATGGCAACACTTCCGGACGGCACAGTACAAGGTATGACCGATTTCAGGTCGATCGGTTACGGAGGTCCATGCCCGCCATCGGGCGCGCACCGCTATTATTTCAAAATATATGCACTCGATACAAAACTGAGTTACCCTTCGGGGATCACAAAACAACAGCTCTTAAAGGCAATGGAGGGGCATATACTTGCCCAGGGGCAGCTTATGGGAAAATATACCCGTAGACGATAGGGAAGATTCTTCAGGTAAAAAATAATTAACAATTTATCCATAAATCCGTTTGTTTGGCCGGAAAGAGAAAGGGTGGTTTTATTTTATGAAAAATATCGTGAGTATCAGCATAATTTTAATCATGGTTTTTGGTCTTTCGGCAACTTTTGTTAATAGTGAACTACCGTCCGGTACACCATACGGGGCATGGAAGAACGGCCCACCGAAAGATCCGGACTATTTCCCGATTGCTGTCTGGCTGCAGGATCCCTCGGATGCCGCCGCATACAAAAAAGCCGGAATCAACCTGTATGTGGGTCTCTGGCAGGGGCCAACAGAAGAGCAACTTGCTAAGCTCCGTGAAGCCGGTATGCAGACTATCTGCCACCAGAACGAGGTCGGGCTGAAAAACAAAGATGAAAACCTGATAATCGGCTGGATGCATGGCGACGAACCGGATAATGCCCAGCAGCCGGTCATAGATGGCAAATGGAGCCCGCCAGTTCTTCCTGAAAAAATTCAGGCGGATTACGGGAAAATCAAAGCGACCGATCCGTCACGGCCGGTACTGCTTAATCTGGGGCAGGCGGTCGCCTGGAACAACTATATAGGCCGTGGGGTACGAAGAAACCATCCCGAGGATTACCCCGAATATGCAAAAGGCAGTGATATCGTCTCATTCGACATCTATCCGGTGGTTCACCGTAACGAGGAGATAAAAGGTAATCTTTGGTATGTCCCCCGAGGAGTAGAACGTCTCAGGACATGGACCAACAACGAGAAAGTGGTCTGGAACTGTATCGAAACGACCAGGATACGGGCAGAGCGCCGTGCCACCCCACATGAACTTCGCGCAGAGGTCTGGATGTCGATCATCCACGGTTCTATGGGGCTTATTTACTTCGTCCATGAATGGGCGCCGGAATCAGATACACGCAGACTGCTCCATGATCCCGAAATGCTCGAAGCGGTCACCGCTGTCAATAATCAGATTCATTCCCTTGCCCCGGTTATCAACAGCCCGACGAATTATTTCGGAACAGAGGTGACAAGTTCCGATCCGGCTGTACCTATCGCTACCATGACCAAACGATACAATGGCGAGACCTATGTATTCGCTGTCTGCATGCGTAACAACGCCGTAAAAGTTTCCTATCTTGTCAGCGCCCTCCCTGAAACTGCCACCGCAGAAGTTATCGGCGAGGCGAGAACGATCGAAGTGGTCAACGGGGCATTCGAGGATAATTTTGTACCTTATGATGTTCATCTGTATCGGATCAGGTGAAAAAAGGCAGCGACAAATTGACAGAATTACATATGGGCAACCTCCTGTGTTTGCCCTTGTTATTATTGGTAAAAACGTCTGAACCATGATTTATATGATTTTCTTGATTACGTGAAAAAATCAAAAATCATGTTAATCCTTAAATCAGGAAAATCAAGGTTCGGACAGTAAGAAATGGAATAAAACAACTTCTGATGCTTCAGGCAGGGCGTAGAACCGAATGCCCCTGTAAATAACCTGCAGGGCGTTTGTCATGCCGTAGGAGCAGACCCCTGTGGTTGCCATTGTTATCCGCCACTCCTGATAATCGTCTCGTCCACACTTACACCTCCTCTTTGACACAGCCGACTTTCCCATGAATGATTGAATGTGGCGCTCAGCGACCACGGAAAGTAGACTGATTACATGCAGTATTTTAAAAGCATTTTGTTTCTCCCGGCCAATTCCTCTTGATTTTTATACATATTTAGTAGAAGGAACGAGGGGGTGAGTTCGTTTTTTCACTTCTCCGCGACAGGGAACTCTGTAATCCTCAGTTTGGCCGCTCCATAAGGAATGAGTTCGACTTCTTCGACCGGTCTCGATGAGGTGACCGGGCTTTGCGGGGGAGGAGCCGCAGAAGCGCCGTCCATATCCCACTCGGGAACCTGACGAGCTTTGGCAGTAATAACCACCGGAGCTTTTATTTCCGAAAAACAGGGCATCTTAACCGATTTTTCCTCTACCTGCAGCGAGTTTTCGGGCTTTTCGGTGTCCAGAATGAGCGCGTAATTCCAGGGTGTCAGCGGCCTGACCTCGTAATCGGCATGAGGTGTTTCACCTCCGATCTGTTTCCACCGTGACCCGATTCTCAGCGAATAGGTTAAAGCGCCGCGCTGTATTGCGACCGAATTGTTGTAACGGCGCGAGACCCTCAGTTTCATCGGAAACATGATGGTAATCCTGTCCTTATTTTTCCATGTCCGTTTGATACTGTGATAGGTGCCTGCTTTAACCGTTTCGGGTTTGTCCTTGTTTACCACAACCATGGCTATGTTGTTGTCGCTGATTTCACCGATCCAGCCGGGAATTCTTAGATACAGCGGGAAATTAACCTGTCCTGAGGTTTTTATTTCCAGTTCGATTTCACCTGAAAACGGGTAGTCTGTTTTCTCAGTAATAGTCACCGGTGTTGTGCCGATTGTCTTGCGTACCTCAGATGGGCCGTAGGCGATTGCGACAAGTCCGCCGTCCGGAGTTCCCATCCACATGTTGCTGACGAATTTAGGCCAGCCCTGGTTGAAATTGGCCGTGCAGCATTTGTAGTTCGGAGCAAGCCCATAAATATTAGCATCGGGGCCGTTGGTCCAGTCGCGTTTTTCCACGGTACACAGTACCTGATTTGCCTGCTGGTCGTACTGATGCGCCCACATGTCCGCGGTGAATGTTCCCGGCAGATTGTTATATGCCAGCGATTCGAGACGGTCGGCATGGGCAGCGTTACCGAAAAGCGAGCTGAGCACTTCGAGCGAATACATATACTCGACTACAGCGCAGAGTTCCGTTCCCTGTGAGGGATTGGGGCCCGACAGATGCTCGTCACCGGTAAAGAGCCCTGTCGCACAGCCATGAAAACGGTCGAGCCATTCCATCGCTTTATCGGACATGCTCCGGTGCTCTTCACTGCCGGAATAGAGGCTGTACAGGCCCGGATATTTGACCGCCATGGCATGATTCACAACATGTGTGGCAAGATTGGGATGCTGCCTGACTTTATTTTCTATCATAAAATAGTTGAAGTGGTCAATCCAGTTGTAGCCCTGGGAATGTATCAGTTTCGGCAGGTCGCTGAACACAGGGCACGGCCTTCGTTCACACAGCCACAGCAGTGATACAAGGTATTCGCCCCAGCGGAATTTGCCCCAAACCTTGAGAGGCTTTTCCACAAGGCTTTTTTGGAGCAGTATGAAGTATGCCGCCATTGCCGGTTCCACACGGCGATCCTGTGTCGCTTCGGCATATTGCGCCAGAACCTTGAGCATTACCGCACGGGGCCACCATATATCTTCATGATCGGTATTCGGCCCGATCCAGCCATCCTGCCCAAGGTGTGTCAGCGTCCAGTTGATCCATTTCGACACCTTAGCTTTCAGCCGTGAGTCCTCAAGCAGGTAAGCGAGCGGAACGAGGCCGTCCAGATAGTAAGGGCCTACCTCCCAGGATTCGCCGCTGCCGCCGAGCCAACCGCTGTCCGGCCCGAGGTCGGGGAAGACTTCATCGAGATGCCCCGAGAGGCCGTCCGCCTGAATTTGAAGCTGTTCCTTGAGCCATCCGCGGGGAAGAACCGTACCGAGAGGCAGGGGATTAAATGTTCTTTTTGGTGCTGTGTTGTCGGTAATTGCCATAGGTCTTTCTCCAATCAATGATATAAAACTGAAGCCGGTATCAATTCTTTTTCTATGTCCGGTCCTTTCCAGTAAACTTCGAGTCCGAGTCCGCCAGCGCCGTTAAAAAATGTCACCCTGATGCTGTGCTTGCCTTTTTTGAGCGCCACAAATCCCAGACGCTCCTGCATCCAGTGGCGGCCCCCGTTATCGACAACCTCCTCGCCGTCGATATACAGCATGGAACCGTCATCGGAATAGGTATAGAATGCATAAACACCGTCACGGGGGATGTCGATATATCCGGTATAGACAGCGCCGAACAGCTCTGTTGCTTCATGTTTTGGCAGCACGATCTGTTCCGAGATTCCCGTTTTGGCTTGCTTCACCGATGTGAACATAGGGGATTCATTCCAGCCTGAAGAGTAATACTTCCATGACACACCCGGAGAGACTTTTTTTACAGTGACAGGATCGAAAAATGTTAGTTCTTTTTTCGGCAGGGCATCCGTTATTCTTGCTCTGAACTGTTCGAGCGTCTGCCCGCTTTCGTTGAGGTAGATAACACCGAACTTCTCGGCGTTACTCAAAAACGCATCGAGTTTTTCCATGTACCCGGTGTTGATACCCGCCGTCCTCGTATTTTGATCGATGTAGTAGGCTTTGTTGTTGATGTCACGGGCTACATAAGCGTATTCCGGACTTAACCGTGATGCCTGAACACGTTCGAGGTATTCGGCTTTGCCCGCAACCGCTTTTTCAGCCTCATCCCAGACCGAATCCGCAACGGCGAAAAAATTGCCTGAGAGAAGCGCTGTTTCCGGGCTTTCGTAACAGCCCATATGGACATTCTCACGTTTTGCTTTCTCATGTATATAATCGATGTAGGCACGTATCTGCGATGCGGCGTCGCCATAATATGCATCGAGAAATTCGTTTAACGCCATGTCGGTATCGTAATCAGGGTTCCACAAAAGTTTCGCATGCAGATACGCCCCGAGTTCGGAAAGTTCGCCGTGGGGTATGTTCGGCGTGTCCTGCTGAAACATGCCGGTAACATTATGGTCGACAAACAGTTTCAGGTTCGCCTTTCGTGTAAGGAGGTTGGGAAACGGCAGCAAATAATGGGAAAAATCGGTGGTGTAGTTCCATACCCACAGACGGTTTGAAATCCTCGACCAGTCCCCGACATCTTTCGTAAAGGAGATGTTGGTCTCGCTGTCGCATGTATCGAACGGGTGGGTGAAACAGCATTCGATACTGCAGAGCCGTATGATGACATTGTCACGGGGTTTGATGGCTTTTGGCGCGTGACGGGTCCACTGGTACGCCAGAGTTACAATTGCCCTGTCGGGGAACTCTTTTTTGACTTCATCGGCCACACGGTTTACCATCTGAAGAACCGGCGCCATCTGTGATCCCTCTTTTTCCGCAACCGCCTGGCATTTATCGCATTCGCAGAAGTTGTAGCAGTCGTTCTGGTCGAGAGCGAGTATTTTGGCCTGAGGATTGTCTCTGAAAGCCTTGAGCACTCCCTCAGTGACAATGTGAAAGACATCTTCGTTGGTGCAGCAGAGCTGGCTCAGTTCTTTGATTCGGACACCATTAACCAGGGAGAAATATTCGGGATGACTCTCATAGTACTTTGATTTGGGCACAAGGCGTTCGAAGGTGTGGACAAACATACCCGGCACCCATTCAATCTGGCCGCCATGTCGTTCCCCGAGAGTACCGGCAGACGTGTTCCTGTTTATTCTGTTTCGCGCTGCCCAGTCGCCGTCTTTTGCATCCCAGATGTAGGGTTCACGGTATTCCAGCATGGGTACAACGGTTTCATCGAGTTCGGGAAGCTTGAGGCGTGCATATTTCGGGATACGGTTGATTTCGGGAGTAAACCATCTGCAGCCGAGAACATCTTCGAGCAGGCCGTAGACACCGTACAGGTTACCCCGGAGATCACCACCTGCAATAACGAGATGCGAACCGACCGTTCTCAGTACATAACCCTCATCGCCGAGCGCGTAAAAATCGATTGTCTGATTCAGTTGCTTGAGATGATTGTTGCTGCCGAGAATGATTTCATGTTCCGCCATCGGTTCCGTGTCGGCGACAATGGGAATATCAGCACCGGTCATTTCTTTGAGGAATTTTTGTAACTCCTCAGCGCCGTAAACAGTTGAAGGAGATGCAGTTGAAGCGATAACAATTGTGTAATCAGATTTTCCGTTACGGGTGAGCGTTTTTCCCGTATCGCAGCCGGTTATCAAAAATACGTTCAAAATCATTGCTAATAAGAGCAATCGTATATTCACAAGATTTCTCCTTGATACATTCACTCAATTGTTTAAAACAAACCTTATCGAAAAAAAATTACCACAAAGGCACCAAGTCACAAAGAAAAATAATAACTCTTGGCATTAATTCGTCACTGTAAGGACAGGATATATCCTGTCCCTACCTAAAAATTTGTCTGAATGCTTGTTTTTCATTAAGTATGATGAGTTTTTATGTTAATATATAAAAAAGAGTGGGGGAATGTGTCAAATTAAAATAGATGGTTAGACGATGAAAATTGGAGAGTGAAACGTAAGAAAAAAAATGGCCGGCAGCGCCCCTGTTTTATATTTATTTTAATGGTTTGTAATTATGTGCTGCTATGACTCAGGGCTACACTGTCGGCCATTTAATGGCATATGTATGACTGCTTATACCGATTTGCGTTCTGCCAGCTTCAGTTTAAAGGTTTGCTCTGTACCTTCACGGAAAATGCTGATTTCAATTTGCTCTCCGGGTGCATGTCCGGCAATCCTGAAAAGCAGATCCTGAAAATTCTTGACCTTTTTGCCGTCAAGTTTTACAATGACATCGCCGTGCTTGAGCCCCGCCTTTTCAGCCGGAGTATCGGGCAATACTTCTCTTATAAGTACGCCGTCCTTTTCAGGAAGGTTCATGGCCTCCTGAATGTCGCTGGTTATAATATCGGGTTTGATGCCGACAAATCCCCTTTTAACTTCACCATGTTCAATAAGTTGTTTTGATACGCCTTTTGCCATGTTGACCGGTATTGCGAATCCGATACCTGCATACCGGGCGGTATACATATCGTTAATGCCGATTACCTTACCGTTGATATCGACAAGCGCACCACCCGAATTGCCGGGGTTTATCTGAGCATCAGTCTGAATGTAGTTTTGAAATTGTGGGGATTCCGTACCCATAACATTGAATCCGTATCGACCGATTGCACTGATAACACCGACGTTAATGGTTCGTTCGAGACCGATGGGATTACCGATTGCGATTGCGTAATCACCGGGCTTCAATTCATCCGAATCACCCAGTTCAGCGACATATTCCTCCGGGAGCAGTTTCCCGTCGAGTTTAAGCTTTATAACTGCAAGGTCGGTTTCAGGGTCGGTTCCCACAACCTCGGCATCATATGTTTCATCCTCATTCACTTTGACTGTGATTTTCTGAGCTTTGTCGACGACGTGGTTGTTGGTAATTACGTACCCTTTGCGATCGATGATTATACCGGAACCCATACCCTCTACAGGCCTGTTCTGCTGCTGCTGCGGTATTCCGTTGAAGAATTGTCGGATATCACCCTGGTTTTGATCGCTTGAGGGTATTTCGCCTTTGACATCGATTCGTACCACTGTCGGTGCTACTTTCTCATATATCAGCGCAAAAGGGCTTGTGTTTTCCCCGTTCCGGTTGATCACCGGCAGGTTTGCCGAGACATAAGAAGACTGCATCGGAGCAAATAAAGTGAATAATACAATGAGTGAAAAAATACGTGTGTTTGTACGATGCAGAAATAAAGAATAAGAAGTGAACATGGAACACCTCCATAGATTTGATATGAATTTTAACCGTGTAATTACAGTAAAAAAAGAATCGATATCAATTGCTATGCAGGTGTTTCCTCCATTTTATTTTGACTGTCTTTGAAGAATTTGCTATAATCAGTAATATATTTAAATCTGTTTCTCCCATAAAATTTAACGCAAAAATGTAGATAACGTTTCATTTTTTTTTAAAATAATTGGGGAAACATATTTATGATCGATTATGATCAGTTATGTTAGTAGTATTAAAGCTGCAAGTGCCCCCCTGTCTTTGGACATCCCTCTTTTAAAGGGCATACGCTTTCGGTTAAGTAATTTTAGCCCGGATTATTCATAAACAAGAATAAAGAGACAAAAGAGGGGAATAAAAAGCAATATAATTTTGCACGTTAAGGTAAAAAA
>JAFGMP010000068.1 GCA_016927495.1 Candidatus Latescibacterota bacterium
GACCATGTGCTGTCCCACAAAAAATGCCAAAATCAGTTAAAATTCGCAACTTTTCGATTTCCTATGGGATGGTAGTGTAAATAATTCATTATCAAATCTTTTATTATACCCAAATTTATATCAAAATATTTACCATACAACTGGATTTTTTACTAGTATCGGTTTAGAATGGTATCCGTCATAAATGCTGATTCTTGTACCGGGTTCTCTTTCGGTTACTTCCTTTCCGTTTTTTACCTTAAGGTTTTTACAAATCAATCGATCTATATATTTGCTTGCTATTTCCGAGTTTTTAATGCAATTTTTATCTATAATACGTTCAAGTTCAGCTATTGCTTTATCAACTAATAATTGATGGTTTATTTTTATATGTTTTCGTGCTGCCAGAACCCATGGTACTTGATTGATAAGATGTTTTTTTAAATATTCAGCTTTCTTAGCTAATATTTCACTTCCTGATTGTATCATGTTTTCATATCCTTTTAACCGCGTTAGAAGGTCCCTTATCTGACTTGGTCCATTACGCTCATATTCCTTACAATATGCATCGTGAATTAAACTCTTTTGCCGCCATATCGGGATTTTATCATGTTTGTGAAATGAGTGACTAAGAGCATGTTTATCCTCCCAAGCCATGCCATCGATTATTCTTCCTGCCCTATCCATTTTTTTGTATAACGGTGTTCCTGGAAATGCACAAAGCGGTAGAAATTGGGAATATGCTTGTCCCAAACTTATAAACTGGTTCAACTCTTCTTTCCAGCTATTTTCATCATGCGAATCGACAAATGCCGTACATGAAAGCAGTACTGAAATTCCGACTTCATTTAATTCTTTGATTAACTTGCTGAAATTGGTATTTTTATTTTTTTTATAATACGTAAACATCGATTCATAGCCCATCCAACATTTTGTCACTCCTATTTCAGCAAGCTGTAGTGGTGTATATGATGAAACAAGGTCGCTCGTGCTCCATATCATATCAATCGAATAATCAGGTATTTTATTCCCCCTACGGCATATGGTATTATGAAACTCATAAATACGTTCCCTATTAAAAAGAAAATTTTCATCGATAATCCAATAATTTTTTAAACCCGAAGATCTACATTGCTCTTCTATAAGGGTGTAGATATCCTCACCTCTTGTTAAAAATGGTTGATAGACGCAATTAAAAAAGGCGCTAGTAACACAGAATTCACAACCATATTGGCAACCCAAGCCGGTAACAATCTGGCCAACACGAACAAAAGGTATTTGTATTCCGAGGAATTCAACGATAGAACTTGTTACTAACGGATGATTTAAATGAAAGGTTGGTGATTTTTTTAAAATATTTCTTATAAAACGAATCCCCTCTCCTTTACATATATAATCAACATCAACTAGATTTTCAATATGAGGAACGGCCGTGCCATATCCTCCTATAATTATTTTACTCGATGGGGACACCTCTCGTACCGTTTCAACTATTTTTTTCATTTTATTAAATGTTGACGGAATAAAGCTGATGCCAATATATTTATAGTTATTGTTAAGTAACTCATCACGAATTTCATCAAGCGACGGCCATTCCATAACAGTCGTTTCATATCCGCAATTTGCAGCAATCATATGTAATCCTGAATTGGCATGCCACGCTCGGTAACTGAAAATACCCTGAACACATGTTATCTGGGACATCATTAATTCAGGAATATTTACTTTCCTACTGAATAAATTATCAACATTGAAAGGTTTAAACACCGTTGTAAGCAATATTCTATCATTCATATACTTTAAGATTTTCTATCAACAGAAATATTATTTTTTAAAAATATTGAATTGAATTTGTTTTGATATTTTACAACCACTCAAATTGCTACTCATCCACTCTCTAATATTTGATTCAGCTGCTAATGAATTCCTTTTTAGTATAATATTTGAACTAACTCTTTCATACATTAACGGATCCTTTTCGGCATAGAAAGCAGCACTTATCACATTTTCATTCATCTTCATCAACCGTTCCACCTCTGCCGGATATATTTTCACTCCTCCATAATTGATCATTCGTTTATTTGTTCCTGTAAGATAAAAATATCCTTCATTATCCATATATCCAAGATCACCGGTAAATAACCAACCATCTCTTAGTACCCTTTCGGTAGCTTCCCTTTTACGATAATACCCTTTCATTACATTAGTGCCACGTAATGCTATTTCTTCTGTCTCAGATTTTGCGCAATCCGATTTATTATTTTGTATGACTCTCATCTCGCAACAACTGATCGGTTTCCCGATGGATTTTGTACGAGCCGGCGCATCGTAGAAAACCCAGGAACAAACTGGTGATGCTTCAGTAAGTCCATATCCCTGGCGGATGCAGATACCGTAAGAATCAAGGAAGCGATCACGGATAGTATCGGGAAGTGCATAACCGCCGCTAATAAAACTTTGGACGGTTCGAATGGTTTTATGCTGAGATAAAATTTTTCCAATTATATAAAATATAGCCGGAATGGAATAAAAATGTGTCACGGCAAATGACATTAACATCTCAACAATGTTACGAGCTTTTACTAAGTCCTTATTATCAACCAAAATAGAATCTCCCCCGCTTAAAAGCGGCGTAATAACACCCGTCTGTAACCCGAATGCATGACTGAATGGAAGCGCTGCCATGGACAGGCTGTCTGCATTAACTTGATTTCCTGCTGCAATAGAAACTGCATTCGACGCCAAATTCTCATGAGTCAGCATTGCCGCCTTCGCATACCCGTCATCGGCAGCGGTATACATCATCATGCACACGTCACTGAGATCCTCGCTGCTGTCGTCGGCCCATACTGTGGACCTTATTTCGATTTCCCTACTGAAATCCCAGGAAATAGCGGCATCATCAATTCGTATGCATGCTGCAGGCGGGGTATCCTGCATCATTTCCTGCAACTCCAATCGGCCGATTCCCGGATCAACAACCACGCAGATACGGCGCGCCTTGATGATGCCGAAAAATGCAAGTACCGTCTTGACATGGTTAGAGGCGAAAAGGTAAATAAAGGGTGATTGTGACGTCAGGTTGTCGGAAAGATATCGGGCAACGGCATCGATACCGGCCATGATTTCCGTCGGTTCGAAAGTCCGGTTTCTGAAATAGACTGTTCCCGGCTGCAGATAATCGGTGAGGAGTTTCAAGGTATATCCTCAAATTCGATTATACAACTATTATCACGATATTTCTTTTTATTCTAATATGAAACATTATTATACCGAAAGCTTAACCCGCCGGTTATAAATATCTTCATCGGCATAACCTCCGAGGGGTGCCCTCTGCTGTTTTTATGACGTTTGACTTAGGATGGTGTAGGTTCCTTCAGCGCCTGCTCGACCGCGCTGTAAAATTCCCGCAAGGTCTTCACCTGCATGATCGCAATCGGCAGTTCCACCTCCAGTTCAATCTCGAGTTTCGCTATCAGGCTGACAAACTGCATTGAATCGAGGCTGACCTGCTCCCTGATCGGCTTGTCGGCATCAACGGCGGCCGGATCGATACCGATATCGGAAAGGATAATATCCTCAATACGTTTTTTTACCTTCGCATCCATGAAGCAATGAACTCCCCCTCTATGTTATCAAAATCATTATCCGCAGGGAACGGATACAGGGTGACGGTACCGCCACCGCCGTGCATACGCATCGATATGCGCTTCATTATAACAAATATTGCCCAAAGTATACACCGGGCGCATCGAAGGATATCGGTCCATCAGCGTGAGAAAACGTGCGAGCCTCTCCCGGGTGATATTCCCCCTCCCCCACGAGCAGGGCAACTCCGGATGCAGGCCGAGAAACAAACCTTCAAGCTGGCATCCGTAAAACGTCAGGGGCGAAGCGAGGCCGATATCGAAATCGACTTCCAGGGGGAACGGAATGGTTGCGATGCCGCCGTGATAGATGAAGACATCATCCCGCAGCGACGTGTCAAGTTTCACATTCGGGGGCGCCGACGCGTCGCAGACAATGGTTCCGGGCCTGAAATCCTTCTCGGTAAAAAGGCTGACATAGGCGCTCGTGACGAAAATGCAGATATCGGATTGTTCAACGGCTTCGATATTGTTGTCGGTAATCACCATTTCCGCCGAGGCGCAGTCGCGGCAACGCCGCACCATCTCCGCAAGGGTTGGAATGCTGCGCGCCGTGAGATACATTTTCTTTACCATCCGGCTGAAGTAACCCATGCAGGCGCTTCCGATATCCCCCGACGCGCCGATGACGGCCATCGTTGACGACGAGAGATCGACGCCGAACCGTCCGGCGATCTCCTCGATTGATCTGATGATGATGGCCGCCGTCAATGTATTGCCCGAGGTGATTCTGATGCCGTGCTTGCGGGAGAAGTCTTCCTCAAGGTTCTGCAGGACGATGGAGGTGAAGCCGCCCATTGCGGCGACGGTGCACCCGTGCGTTTTCGCCAGCGACAGCGCTTTATCGATTTTGTCAATTACCTTTTTCACGCTGATCGCCTGCATCTCGGGGAGAAACGGCACCATGTAGAGCCGCGCATCAACGGCCCGGTGTCCGTCGAGGCTCAATGCGGAAAACTGCTTGACAGCATACGGCGGAGTCCATTCGAAGAGTTTGACGAGAAGCCTGTCATCGTACTGTTTATCGGGCCTGAGCGAATGGATATACGACCTGAAAATGCCCAGATCGACAGGATGAGCGATAAAGGCGACCTTTTCCGCATCCATAGGATTACTCACACTGTTGCGACTCGATTTTATCTGCTGAAAAGTTACTGTTCCATTCCAAACGATGAGGCAGATAACCTCCAGGCCTAAAAAATATAATTTGTGGAACAAAATTGAAAAATTATTTAATATAAGCGCCCCTCACGGCACGCGGGGATACTCCGCCCCCCCCCCCCCCC
>JAFGMP010000069.1 GCA_016927495.1 Candidatus Latescibacterota bacterium
TAGTGTTGTCAAATATCGGCAAAATATATTCAGCCGTTTCAATATATGCGTCAAACGCCGTTACCATATTATTTTCTGATAAAACCTCATCGGCAAGTTCCGATATACCTTCCGCCATATTTTCGAGTTCAGCAAATTCTGAAGTAATATCGTTGTATGCGCTTTTAACACCTTTTGACATTACGGTAACGGTTCTGATTTTTTCTACAATGTCATTGATTTTGACACCTGTTTCACCGATTCGCTGTTGAATATCCGCTATCAGGTCGTTGAATCCGACTGCAGTCTTTTCATATGATTCTGCAGTTTTTTGAATTTTTTCGGCTATAATCGTATATCCGGCCAAAGGTTTACCTGAACGTCCTGCCTCAAGAGAAGCATTTAGCCCCGCGACATCGATAAGTTCACCGATGTTAATAATATCTGATACGAATTCATCGCTTTTGTCATATGATTTTTTAAGCCCTTCGATACTTTTTTGCGTTTCATTTGTTG
Source organism: Candidatus Latescibacterota bacterium (assembly GCA_016927495.1). Taxonomy (GTDB): domain Bacteria; phylum Latescibacterota; class Latescibacteria; order Latescibacterales; family Latescibacteraceae; genus JAFGMP01. The sequence goes on from JAFGMP010000069.1 coordinate 496, forward strand.
CCTTAGCGATACTGTTGACCGTCTCAATCAACTGATTGATTTCATGAGCATTGTCTTCGAAAATATGGTGTAAATACTCTATGGCTTCATACATTTCCACTGTATATTCACAGATAGCAGCGGAATTTCCGGATATATTCTGTGCGGCATTTATTCCATCCTGTGAACCAAGTATGGCTTTTTCAAGTGATTTTTTGCCGGTATCGAGAGCTTTTTGAATCTGTACCGATAATCCCGCATATTCTGCGATAACAGAGGCAACATCAGCGTTCAGAGAAACTAACTGTCCTGATTTTCTCAGGTGACGTGCCAACGTTCTGCCGCGCGATTTGTCCGACGAGGCTTTTTTAACCAGATCATTTTCCGGTTCTTTTTCAATTGTGGAATCCGCTGAGTTATTATATCTAACTTTTTTACGTGTTTTCATAAACCGGCCCTTTCACAAACACCTGCGGCAGGAAATCAGAGTACGGCGTTTCACTTACTTAAATTCAGTGTAATATATCACATATTTGATGTCAAAAGTCAAGGCTTCTGAATAAAATATGAACAATTATGTCAGACTGCAATAAAGAGTAAAAATATACGAATTCGTCAAATGACATCTGGAAACGTTTATTCAAAAGTAGGAAAAATATTTTAAATTAAATGTAAAGACTACTTTTCAGCTTTTTTCAATAAATCCGAGTATATCATTTTTGCCTGCTTATATACTTCCATTGTCGCTTTGCGGGCTTCTGGCGTTTTGAAATCATCAGTTTCGGCAGCTTTGATCAATTCCTCCGTTTTACTGAAGAAATATAGTGCGGCATACTCTTTCGGTATGAACGGCTTATTTTGGACATTGACAAACACCGGAGCGCTGCGGGCAAACCGTACATTGTCGTCAACCTCCTCGAAACATCGTACGGTAATCCAGCAGCTTTCAGTGAATGGTATATCGATTCCAATGTTCGCCGAATAATCGATAAGTTTCGGTTTTACGCTAAAGACAACTTCACCGTCACGGATGATATCGAGCCGTTCAATCGGGTTTGCAGAGTACACTTCACAAGAGACATACACATTGTTTTTCGCGGTGTCGACTGTAATCGTTTCACCCGGAAGACGGTCATCGACTGTCACAAAAAGCATCGGGCCGTTTGTGGCAAAACATCTCCCTGCTTTCAGGCCTTCAAACCACTTTTCATAGGAAAATTCACCGTTATTTTTTACATACACGCGGTTATATCCGAGCGGATTGGGAAGTACGCCGGACGCCGAACCCGCAGACGGCATCACTTTGAATCCGCAGTTCAGATACGCATAGTATAAATCGAGAACGTAATCGACATATCCTTTGACGCCATCACTGTAGTCGGATTTGAATTCCGTTCGAAGACGCGGATGTTCCGGCAGATAACTTTTGTAGAGCATATGGTTGTTGCAAAGTCCTATAAAATCCGCTTTCCCTACTGCGACATCGATATGGCTTTCCGGCCACATCGGTTTTTCCAAGTCGCAGTAGCCACCGGCATTATGGGTTTGTTCTATCAGCGAAAGATTGGTTGGAGAGCGATCATCAAAATCGCTTGTTTTAAACTCTGTCTTCCCGGTAAAGTGCATAAGCACCGCACCGGCATCGAATCGTTCGATCTCATGACTCAGAACACTAAAAACATGATGGTTATCAACGCTGATTGCGCCGAATCGGTCAGCTTTATTTATCCATGAATCAAGGTCCGGTTCACGGTGGTTTCCCCAGACGGTCTGCGGAATGGCGACATTAAGGTCTTCGGCCTGCAACAGACCGGCGAGTTCTCCCAGAGTACGGTGGACATGGGTGTCGCCTGAATACCATCCCTTATCAGCCATGGAAATCCAACGTTTCAGTTTGTATGTCCAGGTTATTTTTTCCCCCGGTTTTATGACGACATTTTCTTCAAGCGGAATATATTCCTTGCCCCGTTCAATTATAATAACGGCATTACCTTCAGGCAAATATACGGTAAAGGTGTTACCTATTGTGGTAAAGTGACGGCCGGTATATCCTACTCGTGGGCCGAAGTTCGGTCGCTCGTACTCGATGCATTCGACTGCCGCATACAGGCTGTCATCGCTTCCTCTGGCATACACACGAGCCGGAATCGGCTCACCGGTTTCGTTGTCGACAATGGAACAGGCTAAGGTGCCGTAGCCAGCGGGTCTGTCGCTGTTTTGCTGATTATTTGTTTTTTCGGAGCAACTCATAACAATGGATAATATAAATAGTAACGAAAAAAATAAAAGACCGGCATATTTCATATTTGTGCTCCGTGTAATCTTTGCTTGTGCAACATTTAATAAAAATGTAGTAATCACGATATTGATAACAGATTATGTATTTATAATTTGATATCCGCTTTTTTTGATGTCCTTGACACCAGATAATCCCTTAGTATTTCCGCATGATCGAACACAATTGGAGAGGGCAGGTTGTCCTGCTCAAAAAGACCGGTTTCTAAAGCATCGTCACCCGCAATGGGTTGTTCCTGGCTTTGTGCAATGAAAACGACGGTGATCGTATGGGATCGCGGGTCACGGTCTGGCGCTGAATAACAGCGGAACTGTGTAATGCGAGATAACTCGATCCCGGTCTCCTCTTTAATCTCAAGTAATGCCGCATCCTCGGCGCTCTCCCCGTAATCGATGAATCCGCCGGGAATTGCCCAGCCATATGGCGGATTTTTACGTTTTATCAAAAGGATTTTGCCGTTTATTTCAACAATGACATCCGCAGTGGGTTTAGGATTTTTATATTGTTCGGTAATATGTCCGCATATGGGACAAATAATTTTTTCAAGCATTAGCTTCCTTATTTTTTATGTTCATTTAGAATTCGTTGACTAGATCGAGCAGGGTCTGTACAATTGCTTTCTGCCCGCCCTCTTTGATAACGGAAGCATTATATTCATAACCGCCTTTACCCATTTCATTGTCGGAAAGCACATAACTCGAATAACCGTTGCACAATCCCATGAAGACTACCCACTGATACGGCGATTGTTTTTTGAAATCCATACCGATCTCACTGAAAACTTCACCGGAGGAGCCGGTAAAAACTATATTACCAACCCTTACAGCGCTCATTCTCAGCGATGTGTCGGGCACCGGTGAGGTATCTTTCGCAAGCTCGTCATAACTCGGATCGAATCCAAGCAGACCGAGATACCGTTTCCCCGGTACTGTTGTAATACGCTGAGCGGCCTGTACCGGGCCCTCGCACTGCGTTTTAATGTCTCGTGCCACACGAATGACCTCTTTCCCCACAATTTTTGCCAGAACTTCGGCGCCTCCGGTTCGGTCATCGAATTCTTTCTTTTCCTCATACATCGGATTCACATCTCCGGCTGCACCCGAAAGAAATGGCACGATAACATTTCCACCCCAAACTTTCTCTATATACTGCGAGGCTATACCGCACCAGTCACCCGTAAGCTTCTCCGACATCATGCTTGTTCCGTGGCAGCCGTAGTTGTAAAGAATCGCAATGGTTTCACCGGATATCGAATCGATACGTACGACCGGAATCTCCCTGTCAACCGGGCCATCGGGATTGACTCCGAGCCATATATCGCCCCCGGAGGTCACCGCACGGCGGTTAATCCCGATAGATGATGATCCTGTGCCGTAACCAATCCGTGCGGGAACACTATTCTTACGGGCTTCTCCGAGCGCCTGAACAATGTTATTTTTCAGTTCTTCGGTATATTTTTTCTGTTTTTCTTCATACGGATTTTCTTTAAGCCATGATGCATCGACTATCCTCGGATCGGGAGGCTCAAAGAGCGCCGGGCCGCCGTGGGTATGGCTTGCATTCAGTATAATATTGTCCCCAGGAATGGAATATTTCTTTGTGATGCGGTCAATCACATCGGCATAGAAATTGTCGGTTAACACGCAGATATCGACAGCTATGATTGCTGCCTCAACTCCTCCTGATTCGAAAACCGCCACACGGGCATACAGATCATCATGCACTCCTTTAAACGGACCCTGGCGAATGTAAAAACCTGCAAGCGGAATCGGCTCCGATGGTGTTGTTATTATTTTTGCCGCACCTGCTTTCAGAGGCTCTCCCGCCTCGATATTTATTGACATCATAATAAACCCCAACAAAAAAGAAAAAAAAATAATTTTTATCAATTTCGGCCACCTTTTTCTGACACCATAACATATACCCTAAACCAGAATTACACTCCTTCGAAATAATGGAAAAAATATGGAAATCCTTGTTATAAAAGAATCTGATATGTTATTATAAAACAAATGTTGAATGCGGTTCTTGTTTATAGATTAATATCAAATTGCATTACTAATCAAGAAATAAATATGAAATTCACTACAACACTTGTTCCCGGAACACTCATTCGGCGCTACAAACGTTTTATGGCCGATATCAGGCTTGAAAACGGTTCTGTGGTGACAGCCCACTGCGCAAATACCGGTTCCATGATGCAGGTGTCCGAACCGGGAAGCGCTGTCATGCTCTCCGAAGCAGGCAATCCGAAGCGAAAAACCCAATGGGACTGGCAGCTAATCAAAGTGAACGGGTTGTGGACGGGAATAAATACCGCAGTTCCCAACACGCTTCTAAAGGAGGGTTTCGAAACCGGTATAATCCCGGATTTCAAAGGATTCGACACCATTAAAATGGA
>JAFGMP010000487.1 GCA_016927495.1 Candidatus Latescibacterota bacterium
AAGTAAACTGGCAATTCACAACAGACGATGCTCGTATAAAATTGCGCCGTCTTTATCCGACTTTAGATATATGACATCACACTAGTTATTAAAAAAAATATGTATTATAAAGTTGTAGCGGCTTTATCCGACAATATTTTACTTGATAGTATTATAATTATGTGACTTATTGAAATACTGGGTCAGAAACACGATTAAACCATCACAATTCATAACTAAAGATCCGTTATTTTTTTGCCATTTTTGTTGTTCAGTTGAATTTTGAATCCCTGATTTATATCAGGAATGTACTCAAGAGATCCAACCTGTTTACCTCCATCAAAAATCTGCTGGTTTCCGACTGATTCTTTTGGATGTTTGTCAGAACTTGGGTAGTGGAAGTTCCCAGTGATTGCATTTATCTTTGACATATGCACACTCCTTTCTTTGCTCTGACCCAGTCAATATCATACCCGCTTTTTGATTTTATAAATTGTGCAAAAACTTTTTTAGAAACGTGGCCGAGTGCTTTTTGCTCGAGCCCATTCATATAAAAACTTTCGATCACTTTCTCTTTTATCTTTCTCACGACATTCATCACATCTTGCATCAAGATTCTGAAGTGTTTCTGCCATAATTTGATCCCATTTGGGTGGTACTTGCCCTTTGCTTCGAAGTTCCTTGTCATACTCAATGTTTTGTTCATCGACATACCTAGCTCGCTTACATTTAAGGTATTCACCCTTTTTAAGCTTGCATCCACACCTTATACACTTGTCTTTTGGAATTTCCTTGCCACATACTTTACATTTCATATTAAAAGCCTTTTTAAGTAAGATACACGATTTTTTACCAATGTCAATACATAGAATTCAACTGTACAACACCATCACTTAACAATCTAACGATACCGACTCCACCGATCCCCAAACAGCCTGTCACCAAGTTCTTTTTCGCGCCAGTTTTCGTAGTCACGGAAGCTCCCTTCGAACCATCGAACCGTGCCATCGCCTTCAAAAACGAGAATGTGTGTACAGACCCGGTCGAGAAAAAACCGGTCATGGCAAATAATCATTACGCAGCCGCCAAAGTTGAGAATGGCATCTTCGAGCAGACGGAGTCTATTGATATCGAGATCGTTCGTCGGTTCATCGAGGAACAGCACATTCCCGCCTTCTTTGAGGATTTTGGCAAGTTTTTTCCTGCCGGTTTGTTCCACATAGCTAACGTTTCGAGAAAAATAGTTGCTTTTTCACAAGAGCGTGTTTTATTGTTTCTGCATTTCATAAATATGCATGTGTGGCAAAAACAGTAGGTTATGGCTATATAACGAAATGTTGTATTGGAACAACAAGCAAATATAATCGTTTATTATTCATAAGATTATATCAAGCATCGGATGGTATCTGAATTCCTTATATTGCTCTTTTTAGCCCGAACTATTCATAAAATTTATAGCTCAGTGTTGGGGAAATGTTTTTTTCCCTCTCTAAAGGTTAGAGAGGGAATGAAAAGGGTGAGTTAGGGAGAGGGGGATGGGAAAAATTAATCTTTTTTCACTCACCCCCTCGATCCCCCTCTCTCGCAAGCGAAAGAGGGGGAAGTCTACTCTATAGCACAATAATTTAAATAAAGTTTATGATTAGTTCGGGTTTGGATTATTATACAGTAAGCTTTTTAGGAAAAATAGCATATTTTCTTGCGATTCAATTAAATAAATGATATTATGCAGAAAACCAGAGAAGTTAATGTTCGGTCAACAACAAACGATAGGAGATTAAAATGAAGGCAGAATTTACAGCAATAATTGAAGCCGCACCCGAAGGCGGCTTCTGGGCAATCTGCCCGGAGGTTCCTGGCGCCAACGGACAGGGCGAGACGATAGAGGAAGCCAAGAATAGTCTGCGGCAGGCTATTGAGTTGATACTGGATGACCGCAGGGCTGACATTCTTCGAGGGCTGCCTGAGGACGCCATCCAGGATAAGGTGATGATTGGATGAAACGACGAGATCTGGAACAAAGATTGAGAATCGCGGGTTGCTATTTGAAACGGGAAGGAACTTCACATTCAATTTGGATTAATCCGAAGAATGGAGCGACGGAAGCTGTCCCTCGCCATACCGATATCAAAGAACCATTGGCGAAGAAGATTTTGAAAAATCTTAATGCGGAGTAAATAACCGGACAAAAGCTTTCTCCGGAGCGCAAAAAGCCGCGCCGCTGATTAAATCGTTAGAAGTATTTTTTTAAAATAAGCTTTACCCTCATCTCTCCCGGTATTCCCACACCCATCTCCCAAAACCCTTAAACTGATGTGCCATCGCCCTTAAAACGAGAAGGTGAATATTGCATATTCAGGCATACCACGATCGAAACCTTCAGGAAAAGCCTGTCTGACTCCAAATTCAGGAGGATATAAACCGAGGTAAGGCAGGAGGTTGCCGAAATACATGGCGAAAACTATCCCATGCAGGAAAAACTCCTCGAAATCGCGATCAATTATAAACCGGCAAAAATGGTTGCAATTCCGTCTTTCAAATTGTGGAGCAAGTCCGACACGAATGTCAGCGCGCCGACATTCGTCCCTGACGGTTTTCGGTATTCGATTCGGATTCTATGCTTTTTATTGCTCTTTGGGAAAGAAACGGTTAATTTGATGCAGAAAAGAATTGTGGAAGTCTTCAACAACTTAAAGATCAGAAGGAAAGGAATTGGGGAGATGAACAGAAAGGCATTGGCGATAGGAATCTTCAGCGCCGTATTTTTTGCTGCGGCCGGTACGGCGGTGTATGCGCAGACGACAATGGCAAAAAAAACCGCACCGAATGAAATGGATTTCGGGACCGAGTATTACAGCGAGACGGTGCGGGTCCTCGATCTCATGTGGGACAACCGTAAAGACCAGATCGGTAAAATCAGCGAGCGCGCGGCCGCTACACTCCGTGCGGGACATAAGGTTGTCTGGGACTGCACTGCGGGCCACTCCAACATTAGTGAAGTGGAACCAACGCTTCCCTGCCTGCCGAAAGGCGGGATGATCACCGCCACGGAGTTCAGCGGTCAGAAAACCACCATCGACGCTCTTGGCAAAGATGACATGCTCATCACCAACTTTATCAACGAGCAAACAGTAGCCGCTCACCAGCGTGGTGTGTATGTTGTGGGGGTCACAGACAGCTATTTCCGTCACCGCTCCTTCTCTGAACAGGATAACCGGGACAAAAAACCGAATTACCAGGACCTGGAACTGGAGGATATCTCAAGCGAAGTACTCATTTCCGAGGTACCCGGCCAGGTGGGTCTGGTGAACATGCCCTACATCTCAGAGATGAAAGTCGGCGCCGGAGTGGGAAACTTCATGATCGCCCTTTACTGGATGGTCGTTTCCGAGGTTGCGGACAAGATGAAGAATCCGGACGCCTCATCACTGCAGTACGCAGCGCAGTACCATGACACCATTATGAAACGGCTCGACACTATCTTCAGGACACAGAAATCCTTACTCTGGTCTACTGCGGATGAACTGGCGGTAAAGGTTGGTAACGGCGGCCACATGTGGGTGGAATCCTGGCCTAAGAGCGTGTCCAACGATGCTAGCGGCGCATCCATGGGCCTGGTGTTCACCAATCACTACCCAAAGGAAAAGATGAAGCCGGGAGATGTGATGTTTGTCTGCGAGGTCTCCGACAGCACAAACTCCGCCATGGTGCAGGCTGCCCGCGCGGCCAAAGCAAAGGGCGCCTACATTGTCGCTATCGGCCCCTCAAACCAGACGGAGCTAAAGAAGCTTGCCGATGTGTATTTTGACAACCTGAGCCCTGAGGGTTACAGCCTCTTCCGGATCAAGGGGCACGGCAACGGCATCGCTCTCGCGGGATCGCTCATCAACAGCATCGTATACGGCGCTTTCTCCGCGCAGATGGTGCAGGAAATGAACAAACGCGACTGGTATCCCAAATACTATATGAGCTACAACTGGGGCGGCGCTTCAGGTGGATACTTCGAGTGGTTGAACTGGTGCGTGAACCGCGTAGGATTCTGAAAAGAACAATTCTCTCTTACAGAGACACAAAACGCAAGGTGAAAGAAAAAAATACGCTTTTCGATATGCCACAATTGTAAAGGCTTATGCATAATCAAAAAAATCCCCGCCGGTTTCGAGCGGGGTTTTTTATCGGATTCCAATTTGTTTCGCAGTCAAATTCATAATCGTGAACGCGGATTGATTTGAGTTCGGCGAAACTGATATATCCCCATTCGGCCATTAGGTAATCGCCGTTCAAAATGGCGAATCAAAAAAAAGAGGTTGTCTACATCATACTCGGCAATAAACCAGTCGCATACGCCGACAAAGAAATGGAGTTTATCCTTTACCGGTATGCGTTCAGTTTCGCAAAGCCGGGGTATCAGTTCAGACTGCTTTCTGTCGGACGTGCTCCATATGTCTGTTTCCTTTCTGTGAGGGTGTAATAATTGGACAGAGCGTGTTTTCTTCTATAACCATATCACAGAAAAAGCCATACGCCAAAATCCGTTGAACAAGACACAAAAAATCCATGAAAAACAGTATTTTCAGGAGTAGGAATTGTGTGCGTAAAAACAGTTATATTGAACTATAACTGAAATTATCATTATTTAATCTACCGGCCTTGACTATACAATTACCGATAGTTATATTCAGCAGATTCTGCGGAAGAAGCAATGATATGAATTTAACAAAATTATTGTTAGTTATTAACCCGTATGAATTTCATATGGAGAATGCAGGATAATAAATCATATATTTTTAACAGTCTGCATTTGGAGGTAAATTTATGAAGCGCAAACGCCTGGTACATGTTTTTATGGTGTTTATTCTTGCTGCAATATATGCTGTTTCATGCTCAAAAGATGAAAGTTCTACGGGCCCGGACAATTCCGGAGGTGATAATTTCACTCTGGGAACATCGAAAACGTATCAGGTTTCCGGTTCCGTTTCAGTGAACGTGCAGGATTCCATTTCGGGCGCGACGTTCGTGGTCACACCAGGTGGGAGCGAAACCATCACAGTCGCCCCGATTACCGAAGGACCGGAAATACCGTTTGCGGGGACCCGGTTCCATATAGAGTACACCGGTAATGATCCGGTCACTCTGCGGATTCCGGGGAATACTCAGACCGAGGATGTAGTACTAATGTTCTGGGGTGAGATCGAGGGCGCAGCTATCGACGATATGACCGGCAACACGGCATGGTGGGGTGTGCCGCCAAGCGGTGAAGGCGATGGATATGTGGAGTTCAAAGTGGCGCTCGAATCCGCATACGTATCGAAAGCTGCTCCCCCCGGAACAACGGATACCAATAATTTCGCTATAACAAAGCTGACTTCAGGATCAGGAGATTTCAATCACCTGCGGGTAATCTACCAGACAGTGAACCAGGTCATCGATACATGGATCGGACACCTTCCAGCCGGGGAACAGGCAGACGCCCGCGCCAAAGTAACTGCCCTTCCATGGACGGTCATGTGGACCAGCGACGGCAACCATTACAAGCATGTCACCAACGCCATTTTTTCCCCCAAGGTCATCCTCTATTTCAAGCAGACCGCAGATATCTCATCGATTGCCCATGAAACCGGGCACTACCTCTGCCATGCCATGATCGGGGACACCCGGTACAATGAGCTATATAACCGGTTCCCGACCGATTTCTGGGGAGCATCGGTTAAACATATGATCGGTTCGTACCGGGAGGGCCGCCGGGAAATGTTCGAAGATTATCCCTATACGACCATGTATATGATCGAAGGCGCGATCGAACAGCACGACCCGACCGGGGTAGCGAAGTTCAACAATGCCCGTGATTTGATCGCCGGTGGCGACCCTGCAGAAAAGGATTATCCAAGCCACGAGGGATTTGCAGCGGTCATGCTCGCCAGCCTGCTGAGAACTGGCGACACTATCTATTCCTTTAATACGGTCAGCGGCGGCCAGCAGGTGAAAGTGCCGGTTGTGGGAGCGTCATGGGGAGATGTGCTCACAATCCTGGGACGGGGACCGCGCGATCCGAACGAACTCCGGATGTACATGCAGGATTACCTCGACAATCAAGGCGCCGATCATCGGTACAAATTGTCAGCTATGCTGGAGCCACTCGGCTGGTCGTACAACGGCATCGGATTCGTGAAGGACATTCGGGGCAATCCGGTTAAAAACGCCATTGTCGCATCTATCTGCCAGGACGGTACGAGGGAATACCGCGCGGGGTTAAGTACCCCAACCATTGACAGCGGCGAGTTCACCCTCCCGCGCATTTATCCGGGGACAAACAACCTCAGGATTTACTGGAACGACTGGAAAGATTCCACCGATGTTGCCTTCACCGCCGACTGGGCGAAACCCACGAATCAGACGCTCCGGATGGGAACCATCTCCATCGACACAACACCCGCGCCGGTGACCATAACCATGAACAGAACTTTCGGTCCCAATCGTATTTCGTACGGTTCGACCCAGATTGCCGATGTTACCATGAACATAACCTTCACGGCAACAGGTTCGGGACTTATAGAGAGCGAATACAACAATGTCATAAGAGCCCCCATAAATTCGCAGATTTCTGCGCAGGTTACCACAACGTTTAACGTGAATATTTTATCGACAACAAGCGAATCAGGACTGACCTTCGAAGTCGACGAACCGGAATTCAAAACATATGCGTATGATGCACTCAGGAAAGTAGGCGACGTCGACCTGAATGACGAGCGCTCGGAAAACATGATAGCCTGCACGTTCACTCTCAGGGATACAAGCGCCTGGGTGGGAATGACCACGGCGTTTTCTTTCACTTTCGATGTTTTTGACGATGGCGATCTGATATCTTCTGATTTGGGAGAGTTCTGGTATGGTCCGGCATTCGGTATCTGGGCGATACAATCACCGTGACCTGAAAGGTGAACATCTCCTTCAAGAAGACATCATCGATACATAGACACGGGTGACACCGCCGATGCCGTCGCCGATCAGGACATTGTCGATAGTCTTGTTTTCAAGCGCAAGCCCCGGAGGGAAAAGGTTTATTAACTGCGCGACCTTTTCCCCGACAGTCATATGCCCAAGTAGGTCCTCAACACACTGTTCGACGGTCAGGGAAGAATTTTTATACGGGGGGATATTCTCAGCGTCGGTGATTGGCATAAATGTCACAAATAAAGACAGGATCACCCAATAATCACCTGTTTTTTTATTTTCATACAATTTTATAACATCCTTACATTATGAGTCATATTTTATAATCTTCCGCGATAAAGAAAAATCCGAATGATAGTTCAATAAGGTCAATGATTAGATCATGAAGTACACAATGCTGCAATACAGTGTCACTTCACGATTTTGCGGTATCTGCTCCGGCGGTTTTCGAACAGTCTGTCGCCAAGTTCTTTCTCGCGCCAGTTTTCGTAGTCACGGAAACTCCCTTCGAACCACCGAACCGTACCATCGCCTTCAAAAACGAGAAGATGTGTGCAGACCCGGTCGAGGAAAAACCTGTCATGGCTGATAATCAAAACGCATCCGCCAAAATTGAGAATGGCATCTTCGAGCAGGCGCAGAGTATTGATATCAAGATCGTTCGTCGGCTCATCGAGAAGCAGCACATTTCCGCCTTCCTTGAGAACTTTGGCAAGCTGACAGCGGTTCATTTCTCCGCCTGAAAGCTGGCTCACCGTTTTCTGCTGGTCGGCTCCTTTGAAACCGAACCGTGAGATGTACCGGCGCACGGGAATGGTGCGTTTTCCGAGAATAACATCGCTCTTACCACCGCCGATCTCATCGATCAGGCTCCGGTCACCCTGAAGCGTGTGACGCTCCTGATCGGCATAGGCGATTTTGACGCTGGGGCCTATGGTCACTTTACCGGAATCAGGTTTATCATTGCCCGCGATAATATTGAACAGCGTCGTTTTCCCGGCGCCGTTGGGGCCGACAACACCAATGATTGCTCCGCGGGGCAGTGCAAAGCTTACATCGCGCAGCACGGTATTGCTATCGAACGCTTTATTGACACCACTGAATTCGATAATCTTTGCGCCCAGTTCCGGCCCCGGCGCGATCTGTATGACATCTTCGTCGAAACCGGAGGACGATTCTTTCGCGATGAGCTTTTCGTACTCGGCCAGGCGATTTTTCGTGAGTTCGTGGCGGTCCTTATTATTCATGCGAATCCAGGCAAGCTCACGGTCAAGCGCACGGAACCGGGGGCTGTCCTTCTTTTCCTGCGCCACAAGTCGAGCCAGCTTCTGTTCCAGCCACGACGAGTAATTTCCCTCGTAGGGAATACCGCAGCCACCGTCAAGTTCGAGAATCCACTTCGTGATGTTGTCGAGGAAGTAACGGTCATGCGTCACTATGATCACTGTGCCGGGATAATCGCACAGTTGGCCCTCCAGCCAGTCGACCGTTTCGGGGTCGAGATGGTTGGTCGGCTCGTCGAGGAGCAGCAGATCCGGTTTTTCCAAAAGTGCTTTACAAAGCGCGAGGCGACGTTTTTCTCCCCCGCTGAGTGTACCCACAATACGATCGTCATCGGATAAAAACAGGGCTTCGCTGGATTTATTCAGGGTCAGGTCGAGATTCCAGGCGTCGGCGGCATCCAGTTTGTCCTGAAGTTCGCTCATACGGTCGAGCGCGGCCTGCATTTCATCGTCATCGAGCGGTTCGCCGAGTTTTTCGGTGATCTCTTCATACTCATTGAGCATCGCCATGGTCTCACTGAATGCCTGTTCGAGGGTTTGACGGACGGTCAAATTCTCATCCAGTACAGGATTCTGCTGCACTATTCCCGACCGGTAACCCCTTGAGATCACCGCAGTCCCCTGGAATTCATCATCGAGGCCGGCCATGATTTTCAGCACCGTCGATTTTCCCGATCCGTTATCACCGACAATGCCGATTTTCGCGCCCGGGAAAAAACTCAGGTAAATGTCTTTGAGTACCTGTTTCTGGCCATAAAATTTATTCAGGCCAAGCATGGTGAAGATGTATTGTTCTGCCATATGTTGGAGTTCCTTTTAATTGAAGAAAGTAAAAGTCTGAACCATGATTTACTTGACTCAAGGATTTCATGATTAACAATCACTGCACAAATTTCAGTTGTTTAGCCCAAAATGATTGAAGCGGCCCCTCTCCTTTTGGGAGAGGAAATTAAAAGGGTGAGAGCTTTTTTTACAGACATATAAATAATGTGCCGAACAAAGACAATCAAGAAGAATATGCGATATCGGTAAAAATATGTGAAAGAAATAATGAGTGTATCCAAAATATATTTCAATCGCGAAAATAGTATTGTTTTTCCAATAGTATATTTATACTTTAATCATATTAGATAAAATTATACATAACATAACCGATTAAATCATTATAAACCAACAATATTTTAAGTAACAGCATACCAAATATTGATTTGTTTTTAAGGCTTTAGAGTCAATTAATAGAAGTATCATTCTCTAATAGCCTGAAGGAGTTGATTATGTTTGATAATATACAGCAGAATAATCAAAATCAGTCTGTTCAACTTGCATCAAACGACTACCATGATATGTTAATGAACGCTCCCATAGGAGCATTCTCTTCCACACCTGATGGCAGATTTATTTATGTAAATTCAGCTTTTACACGAATATTCGGTTACGACTCGCCACGTGAAATGATAGAATCGATAAAGGACATTGGGAAACAGCTATATGCCAATCCGGAAAACAGAGAAGAAATTAAACGCTATCTGGAAAAAAATGACGAAAGGCTGAATTATGAATTCCGTTTTATTCGAAAAGATGGCTCCGTTTTCTGGGGATCTTATAATGTCCGAACGGTTCGGGACGAAAAAGGAAACATTGTTTATTATCAGGGCTTTCTTTCGGATGTAACCGAGCGGAAACGGGAAAGAGAATCCTTGCTGAAAACACAGTTTGCAATAGACAGGGCATCGGATAGTATTCTCTGGGTTGATGATGAGGGTTATATTGTATACGCAAACGACTCCGCCTGTACCTCGATGGGATACACACGCGAGGAATTGCTGAAAATGACAGTTTTGATATCGATCCGGATTTCCCTCCTGAAAATTGGGAACAACATAAAAAAGATGTACGGCGTATGGGAACCATGAGATTCGAATCGCGCCACCGTGCAAAAGATGGACGCTTTTTCCCGGTTGAAGTCAGCACCAACCACTTCAAGTTCAACGAGCGTTATTTGGCCTGTGCTTTCGACCGTGATATTAGCGAACGTAAACAGGTAGAAAATGCATTAAAAGAAAGCGAAGAGCGTTTTAGAGCTATTTTCGAAAATGCGCCTTATCCGATTGTTATCACCAGCCTTAAAGATGGTAAATATGTGGATGCCAATAAAGCATTTCTCGACACACGTGGAATTTCCAGAGAAGAACTGCTTGGTTATACGCACGAAGATTTTGCTCTCATTAATGATAATGAAATAACAGATATAATGAACGAGTTAAATGAAAAAGGAGTTATAAAGAATCGCGAAGCAACAATTGTAAATAAAGACGGAACACATAACCATATCTACTTTTCATCTGTCCTGCTTGAATTTCATGGAAATATGCATGTTCTCTCAATGACCGTCGATGTTACCGAAAAAAAACATGCGGAAGAGGCTTTAAAGAAAAGTGAAAAGCGATTCCGCACACTCTTTAAAATGGCACCGATTCCCATGGCTAATATTTCACGCGATGGGAAAATCAATGAATTAAACTATAGTCTTACGCAGTTAATGGGATATACCATTGATGACGTACCCACGTTGGAACAGGCATGGAACCTTTCCTTACCGGATCCGGATTTACGGAAACAGGTGATTTTAAAATGGCGAACGGAACTGGAGAAATCATTAGCTGACAATTCCGATATGGAATCGTTCGAATGTCCGGTGCTTTGCAAGGATGGAACCGAACACGCTATGATTGTCGGTACCAAATTAATCGCCGACAGTATCATTGTTAGCTTCTTTGACATCACCGAACAAAAGAAAGTTAAGGAAGCTATAGATTTTGAACGCCAGCAACTCCTGTCCATTTTTAACAACATGAGTGAAATCATTTATGTATCCGATCCGGTGACTTACGAGATGCTTTTCGCCAATCAGTACTTACGAAAATTGATCGGAAAAGATCCGACAGGAGGATTATGCTATAAGGAACTCCAGAACCTTGACCGGCCCTGTTATTTCTGTACCAACAACATCATTCTCAACAATGATGGTAAGCCTTACAGGTGGCAATATCACAATCCGGTATCTAATATTGATGTAGATATTGTGGACCAAATCATTCGATGGCCGGATGGCCGGGATGTTCGGCTTGAAATTGCAGCGGATATAACCGAGCAGAAACAGGCTGAAAAAGACAGGGAAAAACTACAAAACCAGTTACTTCAGTCGCAAAAATTAGAAGCGGTCGGCACTCTCGCCGGCGGAGTGGCTCACGATTTCAACAATATGCTGGGAGCCATAATTGGGTATACCGAGCTTACGGTAGGTGAAATTGATCCCGCGAATCCGTTACGTGAGAATCTTGACAGAATTCTCGAAGCGGCTCAGCGCTCATCCAACCTCACCCGTCAACTGCTGGCATTTGCCCGTAAACAAATTGTTGAACCGGTTATATTTGAACTTAACGAACCGGTTGAAGCCATACTAAAAATGATACGCCGACTCATCGGAGAAAACATCGAACTGGCCAGGTTGCCGGGAATAAACAAATGCACGATCAGAATGGACCCGTCCCAGTTTGACCAAATTCTGGTAAATCTTTGCGTCAACGCAAAAGATGCAATTACGGGAATAGGAAAGATAACTATTGAAACGGATTCTGTCGCTTTCGATGAAGAGTATTGTGAGACCCACGCCGAATATGTACCGGGCAGATACGTGCTTCTTTCGGTCAGCGACAACGGCTGCGGTATGGATAAAGAAACGCAAAACCATATTTTTGAACCATTTTTCACAACCAAGAGCATTGGTAAGGGAACCGGCATGGGATTGGCCACCGTGTACGGCATAATAAAACAAAACGACGGATTCATTAACGTATACAGCGAACCGGATCAGGGAACAACTTTCAAAATATACATCCCTTGTCATGCCGATAAAGTATCGACAGAACAACCGGAAAAGAAAGAGAAAATCCCGCACAGCCGTGGTGAAACCATTCTCCTTGTCGAGGATGATCCGACACTTCTCACCATGAGCACACGAATGCTGCAAAGACTGGGTTATACTGTTTTACCGGCATCCACACCACAGGAGGCAATCCGCCTTGTTTCGGAAACCGATCCCAAAATTCACCTGTTCATTACCGATGTGGTGATGCCGGAAATGAACGGCCGTGAATTAGCAGAACGGATTCTGGCAATCAGGCCGGCAATAAAACACCTCTTTATGTCCGGCTATACCGCTGACGTTATAGCTCATCAGGGAGTACTTGACAAGGGAATTAATTTCATACAAAAGCCCTTCTCGCTCAAAGATATGGCGTCAAAAATTCGGGAGGTGCTGGATTGAATCGAAAATTTGCACTCTTTTACCGTTCCCGTTCAGCTTATTGATTTTAGCTATTTACCCTCAATCCATATGAAAAACTTCCTTCAATGGCACACACACCGGGGAGTTATCGGGATTCGTATCCATGATATCGGACATGTATTTCCACCATTTTTTCACGATTGCCGTTTCGGGAAGTAAGTCGGCCGTATTGTTATCAGTCAATTTCTGGAACGCAAACAACGACAGGGTTTTTTCATCGAGGTAGATCGAATAGTCAGATACACCGGCTTTTGTAAGTTCTTCCGATAATTCCGGCCAGATTTCATCATGACGGCGCTTATATTCCTCCTCGAATCCTTTTTTCAGCTTCATAATAAATGCATTACGTAACATACTATTATCCTTTTTATTTCAGGTGCGTATCCGTTCGATGGTCTCCTGGTAACCGCTTTCGTAATAAGCGGTCAGCGGAACCGGATGCAGTCCCTGACGCACATTGGCTTCCATGACAACAGGCGTCGTATCGGTATGGAGTATCGCACGTTCAAATTCGGTATTCGATTTGATGAGGTCACAGGTTTTCTGATAGCTTTCAAGTTGTTCTTGATCACACAGAGCAGCTTTTGCTATCGAGCGTTTCAGTGCATCGACCGATTTCAGGACAGAGGGAATTCGCTTTTCGGCCCGCACCATCTGGTCAAGGGCATATGCCCAGTTTTTAGCGGGATTTTCGTTAAACACCACATCGCCGCTAAGAAGTTCATGGAAAAGTTTCGACATATCATAATCGGCCTGGACTGAATGGTCGTCATCAGCCGCATATCTCGTATTGAAGTGAAATCCACCCCGTATATCAAATTGAATCAGAGTTCCGACTATCTGCTCGATATTGGTGCTGTGATGATGGTGCCCCATGTCGATCAGCACACCACCCTTATCGCCGGCAAGCATTGACAGTTCACGTGCCGTACCCCAGTCGGGAACCGTTGTGCTATATGTCCCAGGCTCGAAAACCTTATATTCGAACAAAACCTTATCGAGCCTTTTTTTCTGCTCATCAGGTATTCTGTTCCAAAATTCGACGGTGCAGTCACGCATCAGCCCTATTTTATCCTGGAGTTCACGCTGTCCGGGATAATTCGTGCCATCAGGCCACCAAAGTGTGAGAAGTCCGTTGCCAAGCTCTGCAGCAATTTGAGCGCCAAGTACCGTTTGCGCTATATATCGCTTCCTTACAGCAGCATTCTGAGCGGAAAAACTGCCATCCCCGGAACCTGCAAGAAAGTATGTCGGGCTGATCGATCCGATTGAAAGGCCGTTTGCTTCGAGTTCCATTTTTACTTTTTTGGCAATTTCATAATCACCGTTCATACCATCATTTGATAAAAACCATAGAATATGCAGGCCGACAGTGGGTGTCGATTTTGTCAGACGATGAATCAAACCGATATCGGAAGCTATCTCTCCGGTAGACCGTGCAGCGCCACCGGTACCTCCACCTTCGAACCGTCCACCGCCGCCAAAACCTTCCCATACCTGCCATCCGGGTACTTCAACCTTAAAACGCATAGTTACATCTATTGCATGTTCGACTGCTTTATCTCCATATAATGCTTTCAGATATTCCAGTCCGCTTTTTCTAATATGGTCTAAATCACGTCTCATAATTCCGCTCCACTTTCCTTTCATATATTTCAAGCTTATTATTAATCATGGTGTTTTCTGATTTCCTCGAAAAACCTGTTACGGTAATGTTCAAGTTGACGTTTAATTTCACCCCCGAACGCGCTCAGGTTCCTGTAGGCGATTCCGAGACTGCTAATATCAACACGGTAAGGATGAACCGGCAGACAGGCTGCCTTACCTACTATCGCGGCGCCCAGGGTTGTCGTTTCCGAAAGCGCTTTTCCGTTGCAGTCTTCAAGCGCATACACTTGTCTACCGGTAATGGTTGCCAGTAAACGGCCAAAATACACATCTTTGGCCCCACCTCCCGTGAGAACGAGAGGAATATAATCATTATCGGTAACAGCTTCGATTTGAAAAGCCGTTATGAGGGCTGTTGTCAGATTTGCTATTATATAAGCTCTTTTCGGATCCTCAAAAAACACAGATTCGTTTATGATTTCCCCTTTCAGATTGGGAAACGGCCCTGTCAGATGATTAATGGGATTAATGTTGGGTAAAACAAAACAATCTGCGGCTCGAACTGTTTCTTCAAGGAGTTTTTCATTCACAACACCGTCGAAACGGCCGCTATGACTTTCGATAAGCTCTTTTATATATTTAAAATCATTACCTCCCCCATACCTTGCCGTAACAACCGGTTGCCCGTCAACAGTACCCTGAACAACAATATCTCTCCGGTATCCGTCCGGAGGTAGTTTGACCCCTCCGCCTATCTGGGCAATCATTGTCCAGCTACCGGCATCGATATGAACCACCGAAGTTCCTACCTGATCCTCAAATACATGATAATAAGTCGACATGATCGGAATATGGGACAGGCAGGTATCATGCCCTCCGGGAACCACCTGTAATTCACCGTAAAGACCGAGAGCAAGCGACTGTTCATAAGGCATTGACCCAATAGAATTATAAACGAGCGAAGGTTCAAAAGGAACCAGCCTATTGAAAGTTGAAATTCTTTCACAATAGGAACTATTAGTACCTGACTTTTTATTGATATTACGAGCGCCGGTATGACACATCCAGTAACTGTGTTCGTTTCCGGCAACAAGGACAGCCTTCAGATAATTGTCACCGATAAAATGAGCCGTTAACAATGAGCCGTATGTACCGAAATATTCCGTATGATTTAGTAAATCTGGACGTTCCATTTCCTCATAAAGGAAACGTTTCAAAAGAATGATACTTCCGGGAAATTCTCTTACCGAACCTGTTTCCAAAAAAAATTCCGAATCGTCACCCACCAGTTCCCGAAATGCTTCCTCAACCCTGTCCGGATACGCCTGAGTGTATGATAACGTTAAATTCTCACCCGGAACCTCGACAAGCGTATTGTTAAAACCGATAAGTCCGCCCGATGCACCTCGTGAAACAGGAGCGATAACTTTGACCGTCTTCAAGTGTTCCGGCATATCGAGTATGGAAGAATCAAACCACTGACATTCTTTTCCGGTACAATTATACACGAGACCATTAACTTCAGTGACAGGAGTTTCCGATTCACGGGTAAAAACAGTCTGTAATGTTTCATAATCAAGAACTTCAAGTTTGATATTTGTCGCTCCGTCAACAGGTACAATGATCGTTTTCACGTGCACTCCATCAATTCCTTTATTTATCCATCCTTAAGATAATTATTTATACTTGATTAAGAATTTACGCATTTATTTAGTCAGAACACTTTCAAAACGGTAGGTTCCCGATTCTGCCGAAAGAACGACACATCCATCTTCATACCCCAAATATTTTACGCCATTCACCTTTTCAAGCGGTTTTCCCATCTCGGAAACCTTTGTCTCTTCGTCTGTAGGAACATATACTTTTGCAGATGTGTTAACAGGCACAGTGACGTTCAACGAAAATTTGTCGCCGTTTTTCTGCCATTCGCTGGCTATATTGCCGTGAATCGACACAAACACAGCGCGGACATGATCCATGTTACCGCCGGGATAAGGGTGTATGATAAAACGTTTGAAACCTGCCACATCAGGATCGAGATCGATACCTGCTACATAGCGGTACATCCATTCAACAACAGAACCGAATGAGTAGTGATTGAACGAGTTCATACCGGGGTCCTGAAAACCTTTGTCCTCTGTCCATCCATCCCACCGTTCCCATATTGTTGTAGCACCGTGTTTAATCGAATAGCCCCACGACGGGTAGGTATCATTTAACAGGAGACGGTATGCAACGTCAGAATATCCCATCTCGGTGAGTACCGGATTCAAAAAGCCGCATCCGACAAAACCCGTCGTGAGGTGCCAGTCATGGTTACGGATATCTTCCACAAGGTATTCGGCGGCTTTTGAGCGAAGATTCTCAGGCATAAGATTCATGTGAAGCGCAAGTAGATACGCGGTCTGTGTTGCGCTTTTCACATGACCGTCCGGCTCGACAAATTCTTTTTGGAAAGCGCTCCTGATGTTTTCAAACAGCTTTTCGTACTTCGCGGCATCGGCATTCCTGCCGGTAGCCTTTGCCATTTTTGCCAGAAGCTGAGCATCATATGCCCAGAATGCGGTTGCCAGCAAAACCTTCAACGGATCAGATTCAGCCCACCCTGCACCACCCTTAACGAGCATAAGCCAGTCGCCATAATTATTGTTAAGTGTGTTTTTACGGATAAAATCAGGATTATCCCTTAAAATGAAATCCATCCACTTTTCCATGGCACCCCAGTGGTTGTCTATAATACGAGTATCATTATAAACACGGTAGATTGTCCATGGGACAATGACACCTGCATCACCCCAGGCCGGAGCGGCTTCGAATTTCCGGTGCTGATCATCCTTGAGACGAGGCGAAAAATCCGCAAAAGCACCTTCGGGAGACTGGGCATCATTCACATCGATCAGCCATTTGGTGTAAAATGCTGCGGTATCCATAGTATATGTCGCAGTCCTGACAAATATCTGTGCATCGCCCATCCAGCCCAGACGTTCGTCACGCTGGGGACAGTCAGTCGGCACACTGATAAAATTCCCGCGCTGGCCCCATCGTGCATTATTCCACAACTTATTGACCATGGGATTTGTGCACTCAAAAACACCTGCCGGAGGAGTATTCGAATGAACGACGCATCCGATAACCGATTTTGTGGAAAAGTCCCCAGTAAATCCTGTCACCTCTATATACTGAAAGCCATGGAACGTAAACCGGGGTTCATAAATCTCTTCTCCGGTACCTTTGAGAATGTAGGTATCGGTGGCTTTTGCCGATCTCAGGTTCGTCGTATAAATAGTGCCGTCAGGATTGAGCCGTTCGGCAAAACGCATAGTTACTTTCGACCCGGCAGGGCCTTTGAGTCTGATTTGCGCCCAACCGGCAATATTTTGACCCAGGTTAAACACGTACACACCCGGTTTCGGCTCGGTTATTTCAATAGGTTCAACATATTCGGTAATCTGCACAGGCTCCGAGGGTTGAGCTACCAGCGGCACTGTGGGTTTATCCACTATAACAACAGGCTCCCATGCACTATCATTAAATGTAGCAGTACTCCATCCCGGCAATTCCTTACGGGCATCGTAGTATTCACCCATCATTAAATCGGAATAAATAATGGGGCCGTCCGATACTTTCCATGACGAATCGGATGTGATAACATTTGTCGAACCATCGGTGTATTCAATTTCAAGTTGAAGGAGCAGACTGTTCTGAAATCCGTAATAACCGCGTACTTTGCGCCAGCCGATATACCCGCTGTACCAGCCGTCGCCGACGACAGCTCCAATAGCATTGTCGCCGCTTGCGATCATCGATGTTACATCATAGGTCCTGTATTGTATACGTTTAGCATAATCGGTCCATTCCGGAGAGAAAATATCTTTACCCACACGTTTCCCGTTGATATGAAGTTCGAACAGACCTCGGGAGGTTACATACACAAATGCCTTTTTGACGGTCTTGTCGACTGTAAACGTTTTACGCAGCCACGGAGGAGGCGGCCCGGGTTCTAATTCTTGAGCATTTTCAGGATTCCCGGCCATTTTTTTGCCGATCCACGAACCTTTCCAGTCGTTTTCATTTAAAAGTCCCATAGTCCAGTAAGCCGGTTCGCTGTATTTTGACATTTGACCGTTTTTATCCCAAACGCATACTTTCCAAAAGCATCGATTTTGCGATTTCAGAGGTTTTCCCTCATATTCAATCTGTGCCGTACGGTCACTCGCAACTTTACCGCTGTCCCAGAGATCACCAATGTCCTGACTCAGATTTTTCTCGCTCGTTGCTACGAGTACGCGATACGCAGTCTGAACCTGTCCTCGCTCATATGATTCGAGTATCCAACTCAATCTCGGTTTTACAGCATCGATACCGAGAGGATTTTTCAGATATTCACAACGCTGTTGTGTTACAATCATGTCGCTACCTTTCTTCTGCGCGCATCCCGATCCGAATGCAAGTATCACCGACACTGCCACTATCATCCATGTTTTCACCAAAATTCTCCCGCATAAATTTTTGAAATCCTGAATACTACTTTTCAGAATAATAAATGTTTGTTGAATATATTTAGGATAATCAGTGATTTTTATTTAATATCAATTATCACATAAATAATCAATTATTTCAGGGAAATCAATCTTCAATATTAGTTTTTTCTTTGTTCATCCAGAACGGAGCGGTACCAAACCACAAAATCATACCGGTAAACATTAATTGAGCATGTAAATTCCAGTCAATCGCTCCTTTCAATACCATAAATGACGGGGCAACAGTCAATAAAAGACCCAGAAATGAAGCAGTTATCAGTATTTGTTTCACAGTATTCCTCCCTTAAAAATAAGCTGATTTTTATTTTCTATGATTCATATTTTTAAACTTTGCGTCTTATTTTGAATTCCCGTTTTTCTCCTGATTTAATTTTTTCCTTTTTATCAAAGGAATAGTACCCAAAGTCGCTTATCATGAATTTTAGTAATTCAAGCTCACCATGCAGAACCAAAAGAGTCGTATCGATTTCATTATTCCTGCTTTTACACTCGCATGTTCCCCATGCATACCCGTTCGACCAGAAAAAAATACCATCGGTTTGACTGCATTCCATAGTTTTGGTTACCCCGGAATATCGAAAACCGGTCAATGCTAATAACGCCGCCCAACTCGCCATGGCACGTGAATAATGATGGCCGCATTCTGCCTCGTCGAACGGACTGCGTTTACGGCCGTCGTACCGTTCACGGATGTTGCGAATACACAGAAGCCCCTCTTCCGTCCGGCCTTCGTAGAGCATACCCACAGCAGCAGTATACTCGAACCCCGTCATCACCTCGGTGAAATACGGAAACGGATTTTTCGGCCTGTTGTGGGGATAACTTGCCATCAGTAAAGCCGATTCTTCACCCAAAGCGAAAGAACGCAGACAGTTGAAATGGCCGGATAATCTCTCCCTGTAGTTGTATTTCATGATACTTTGAAGTGTTGTGTTGACATGATCTTTTTTTACAAGATAACCGAGACCGCAAACATGGGCAAAAAACTGCCCGACAAGCTGGTCGACAAGACAACCGTCACCAAGTTGAAAATCGGGATTCGTCACGTCTTGTGCACCCATACCAATCAGCAGGCTCGAAGCAACATCGTTTTTATCCTTCGGAGGCCGTATTTCATGCTCATAGTACTCACCGTTAAATAGATGTTCATCGATCCATGCACTGCCATTCTCGTAAAGTCTTCGGCATGTTCCGGCAAACTGTTTATCGCCCAGATACAGCGCCATTTCCTCCGATGCCCTGAGAGCTCCGAGGTACCATATACCCATTTGCGGATTCGGGCCGTAATACTCTACATCCATAGTGTTGTGCTGGCATCCCTCCATAACGCCGTCACGGTCTGCGTCCCATCCGCCTTTTATCCAGCTGAACTCCAGAGCCTGTTTGACCTTCGGCCAGAGAGATTTGAGAAGTCCGTCATCTCCCGATAACTGCCAGTCGCGGTACATTTTCATGATACAACCCATTTGACCGTCCGCAGCGGCTTTCCCCCAGTCACGGGCCCGACTGAGAGGCAGGTTGACCCTGAAACTCATGAGTCCGTTTTCATCCGTTGCATGACCGAACTCCACTTCACGCATTGTTTTTGCAAGATCACCAAAAAGAAACGCAAGAGCCTGTTCATAGTTCCAGACATGTGTACAGGAACCATGGCAACAACCCTTATGGTCACAGCTTCCTTCCCATCCGTAAAAACGACCGTCCGTCGTACGGAAACATGTCTGGGTGCGAAGCGTGCTTATATTGAAAAGCACCGCTTCTTTGACTACTTCGGGAAGTTTGCTGCCGCATAGGGCATTCACGAAACCGATTGTTTTTTTCTCAAGTTCGGGAATTTGGACAGAGACTTTTTCTGCGACATCCCATGCATCGGTGTACTGTGTCGCGTAGTAATTACCAATACGGTCTTCTTCTGAATCATTTGGCGTCCATGTATACCTGTTGGGAAAGTGCCAGGTCAGGAAAAAAGTTGCCGATCCGATTTCACCCGGCTTCAGTCTGGTTTGTACAGCGAGCGACATCATCGGAGTATCATCACCCGTGGCCTTCCGTTCCTCAATCATACCGTCCGAACTGAAATCATCCCAGAAGTCAAGCAGCGAATTACCCCACTGTTCCGCGACCCATGATGTACGGTAACTGATGTTTTCACCGATAAATGTGGTCAATGCCATGGTACCCCACTGTGCTGCTTTCGGATCGATGCCTTCGGAATACATGTATACTCCGTGTACTTTTTTCCCTTTGCGGAATGTATTTTTGTTCGTTTTTCCTCCGACGGCAACCGGATCGCCTTTCCAGTCTTTTGTAGTCTCCCAACCATCCATACCGATAAAATTCGGCAACGTACCGCACACCGAACAGGTTACAGCGCTGCCGGTTTTGTTTGTTAGCACAAAACGCAGTACAGCAACGGGTAAACCGCTCAGATCGGCATCACCCGGAATCAATGGGTTGAATGCCTGCATCCTTACATCCACCGGCACATCGTCATCAGACAAAAGCACCTGGCCAAATGGATAAGCAGCTTCAAAGGAGCACATACGGAACCGTGGAAGGCCATGGTTTGGAACCGTACTGCCGTGGCTTCCCTCATAGTCAGCGTAATCGACAGGTCCTTCGAGCGCACAGGCTTTTTTACGTCCACGGTCTGTCTCCGTACACAGGGCAAAAAACGGCCCGACTCGTCCGCGAAGAGGTACAAATCCCTTGGCGGCGCGGTTCATCAATTCCCAGTCGCGTAAATCACCACGTCCACCCAATGATACGGTGCCTGTTCCTATGCCGCCCACCGGCATGGCAATGCGGGCGCAATGATCAAGATCATATCGTTTCAAAACAGGCCATGTCGTTATATCCGGGGCAGAATTCATGCCATCCTCCAGCTTATCTTTCAGAAGCCAAATGTTTTTTCTGTACTATATAGCTCAATCCGACATATAAAATCACTGCAATGAACCACCCGGGCAGCCCTTTGAAAAATATCTCGACAGGCAACTTAAAGACTATTGCCAGTGAGCCCAGCCATGCAATCGCCGCAGGCCAGTTGAAAAGCTTATCGCTCCATTCCGCGAAATTTCTTTTGAGACCGAATTGTGGCAACAGCCAGACATCTGCAAATATGACTGCACCCATCGGCATGAGAATGAGTCCGTACAGGGCCACAAATTCAAGCAGTTTCATAACGAGTGCGGGAAAACATGCAGCACAGGTAGTTACTATTCCTGCTGCAAGGGTTACCTTCCACCTCTTCCAATTCGGTGTAGCTACCTGCAAGGCAAGACCGGCACGGTACAGTGTCGGGTTTGCAGTCGTCCAACCAGCAATGACCACACAGACAGCGCCCGCCGTACCGGCGCCTAAATATGCAATCGGGCCGGGAGCTACACTTCCCGATGCTGCAGCACATAATATACCGGAAGCTATCCATGCGGTGAAATGACCGAGATACATGCCGAATGCGCTGGCAAAACCGTACTGCCACTTTTTCGCATAACGTAATAATGAGAGGTCGGCCATTCCTATATGCATAGCCATATTACAAAACCATGCAAAAAATAACACATGCCACATGGTGAATTTCGACTGGCCTTCAAGCGGAATTCCTGTCCATATCTTTTCATTTGCCACAGACCAGAAATCACTAATGGAAGTACAACCCAGTTTTGGTAGTACGGCAAGACCGGCAGCCACAAAAACGAGAAACATCCACGGTGAACAGACCTTGGCAAAATGCGAGAGTTTCTCGAAACCTAAAATAGCAAGCATCGTAACAACCGAACCTACTATAAATACAACAATAACCCATGTGACACTGTTGGGATACATATCGTTCAGGCCCGGCATAGGCATATTGAAAGGAAGACCGATAGCCGTCGCAGCGACTGCAATCATCGAACCGGCGAGGAAACAAAACATAAGCGCGTTGACAATACTATAGATTACCGTGATATAAGGGCCGCAAATTTTTCTGAGCAACCAGTAGAGTGTCAAACGTGTCTTGACCGCAATAGGGGCGCACAAAAAAGCCCAGCTCAAAACAGCAAGAATATTACCTATCAAAAGGCCAAGAAAAAGATCGGGAGCGGAAACACCATGCGCCACAAAAAGCGGACCGATAACAAACTCCGTACCGGCTACATGTTCTCCCGCATACATCCCGATGAAATTTCCGATTCCCTGAAGCTTATTTTCCGCGACCGGTTCACGGTCAAATTCATACATTGCATCGAGTCGTTCAACAATACCTGATTTTTCGGTTTCGGCCATAGTCACCTCGTTTTCGATTTTTTTTAAATAGCTAACGGATATGTACCATATTTTTTTACCCCTTCATAAAAAGCCAGCGTATTTTTGAGCGGTACATCGGGTTGAATATTATGTGAGGGCCCGATTATCAATCCGCCGTTTGGCCCGACTGTTTCAATCCTAAGTCTAACTTCCTCCAGAACATCGTCAACAGAACCGAACGGCATAACCTCCTGAATATCAACTGTCCCCCAGAATGACAACTTGTCACCGAATCGACGTTTCAGATGAGCCGGATCCATTGATTTCGGCTGAACGGCGTTGAGAATGTCGACACCGACCTCGATGTATTCCGGTAAAAGCTTTTCGATATTACCATCGCTGTGATAAGCAATTTTTATACTGGGATTTACATCCCTGAATGCCTGAATCAGTTTACCGTAGCGGGGCTTGAAAAATTCTCGCCATATTTCGGGGGCGATTATCAGAGAATTCTGAGTACCGAAATCATCCCCCAACCATAATACATCAACACCGAGTGATGCAAGAGTTGTACCTGTTGCGAGCTGGAATTCATAGAGTTTATCTAATAACGCATGCGCAAAATCTTTATTGATCATCATATCGGTAAGGAAGGCTTCATAACCTCTCAAATACCATGCTGCCTCAAAAAACGTGCAGGGCATCCCACCCACGATGCAATGGGTTGTACCATGGAGCGCTATAAGTTCACGAGCTGAATCATACCGCCAATCCTCGGCCGCATCGGGGCATGTATACGAACTCAGATTATTTTCATCGGCAAGAGGCCGCCGTTCTATTTCGGTATATCTGCCGTTGGGGATATCTACCCACCGCCACCCTATACCCCATTCGCATGTGTATTCATCGAGCTCTTCATGCTGATAATAACTGGTTGCGATTCCATGCCATGCGACAAGAAGGTCATGATCCATTACCAGAGGTATTTCGGATATTTTTCCGCTGTATGCCTCTGCTGTCGAATTATTTAGTTTCAGGTGTGCCGAAAGCTTTGCCGCAGCTTCAGGTGTATAATCGATATGGACAGGAACTCTGTCCGGCTCTTTATGGGCAAGAGCAGTCATCACACGTTCTTTAGAGTTCATCAGAGTCATTCCCTATATTCACAAGATAAATCAAAGAATAATCGGATTAATCGATAATAATGGTAATTGTCGAAAAAGAGTCAAGCGTAATCCCCTAACTTTCCGATAAATTCAGACTACAGGCAAAAAGTCAACAATCGGGTCTTTTGTCCTGACAATAAGGCAATGACAGAAGGCGTTTCACTGTCAGTTAATTTGATTAAATTCGTCATCTTAATGCCTGTAAATAATAATGTTATGAATTGATATAATACCATGGCACATAATTTGCTTTATTAAAAGTACTAATGTTATACAGACAAAACTTTATTTAATTTTAATAAATAATCCATGAAAAAAAATTATTGACTTACTATTCATAAATCTTTAAAACCGGTGGCACTTAAACATACCAATCAATCCGAAGGTATAATTATTATCAACCGGAAATATTAAATATATAGTTAACAAAATTTTTGCCGAATATCATAGATATTTTTTGGAGTAAAATGGACTATCTTTTAAAGGAACTGGAAACACGCCTTCGATATGAAGAAGCATTGTCCTCATGTTCAAAAGCTCTTTTAACTGCCGCTGATACGGAAAAGGCCATTCCCGCAGCCCTCAGTGAATTACTTAAAGCATCAAAAGTAAGCAGAGTATATATTTTCGAAAACTTTTATGATCCTGAAGATGGTTTGTGCTGCCGTCAAATATTCGAAACATGCGCACCGGGTATTAAAGCGGAAATAGATAATCCTGAATTAAAACATATTCCCTATACTCTTATCTCAAGGTGGAGAGAGTCTCTTTCTTTGGGGAATTCAATAGAGGGAGAAGTGGCCACATTTCCCCGATCCGAACGTGACATACTCGAACCGCAGGGAATACTTTCCATACTTGTTCTTCCTATTTTTACCGGTGAAAAATGGTATGGTTTCATCGGATTTGATGACACTAAAAATACACATATCTGGCAATATGAGGATATCAGGCTTCTCCAGACATCGGCAGAAATGATTGGATCCTACATCGAAAGGATGAAAATAGAAGATATCATTCAGTTCGAAAGAGCGGAACTTCTTTCAATATTTGACAGTATTACTGAAATTATCTATGTTGCCGATCCTTATACTTACGAAATTTTATATGTAAACAAGACCCTCATGGATGCTTTAGGTGAAAATCCCAAAGGAAAAACTTGTTACCGGGAATTTCAGAAAAGAGACACCCCGTGTGACTTTTGTACAAATGCGATTATTCTGAAAAACAAAGGGAAACCATATCAATGGGAATATCATAATACTTTTCTTAATGCTGATTTTATAGTTGTTGACAGGATAATATCATGGCCGGATGGACGTTATGTACGGTTTGAATTTGCCACAGATATCACCGAAAGAAAAAAAGTTGAGAGAGCGCTGAGAAACAGTGAAAAATTTAAAGGTGCGCTTGAAATGGCAGGAGCCGCCTGTCATGAATTAAACCAACCTCTTCAGGTAATTACTGGATACTCCCAGTTACTTACATGTGAAAATTCCCTTGACCCTCAACAAAAAGAAATGATAGAGGAAATCAAAACTCACATTAAAAGACTTGCAAAAATCACCAAAAAACTTAATAATATAACGAGATATGAAACAGCCGAATATGTCAATGGCAGAAAAATAATCGATATAAATAAAGCTGCATATAAATAAATCAAATTGATGTTTTCTATACTCCTTTCTGTTTACTTCCGAGCCGCATTATCAATCCCAGAATAATCATGAGAATGCCTGTTATGAGGTCAAGTCCGAACGCGTATGAATCATGATATAATCCAAGCACAAGAAATGCTATTCCGGCCATACCCAAACCGAGCAGAAGAGTCATTAAACCGATAATTCTGAATGGAGAAACTCTACCTTTATCCATCGCTTTATCATATTCGAACGGCTTTTTCATATCTTCGAAAAATGATTCAACACGCTCTTTTTCGTCAGATGGTGTGGGTAGCGATTTTGTACCGAACCACATACCAAGCAGCGTGGTCATGATAGTTATCATGGTTGCCGCTGAGTTCCATCCGCTCCTCAACCAAAAATCCACCCGCACGTTTGCCTCCATAAGACTGACAAACCGCTGAACAAGAATCATGTTTATAATTACAAGAGTAGCGCCGACAATCATGCCGCTTATCATACCCCATGCAACACCACGTGCATTAAAATACTTGAAAAGCAGACCGGTAATAATGGGTATCATGATCGGGGGTCCGAACGCACTGAAAATCCGTATCATGATGTCCATCAAATTCAATCCCTGTATGGCATTCAACAGTATTGCAATACCGATAGTAATAACACCGATTATCAGAGTTGAGATGCGGCCAATGAGTACCTCTTGTGTTTCCGATGCATCAGGTTTGATTTTTTTCTTGTAGAAATCCCGTGTCAATACACCGGAAAGCGTATTGTATTCCGATCCAAGTGTCGACATTGTAGCGCTGAACATGGCTGCCAGCATAAATCCCATAAGCCCAGCGGGAAGTATTTTCAGGCTGATTGCCGCATATGCATATCGCGGATTTTCAAGATTCGGTAAAATATATCTGGCGGCCATACCCGGGAAAAAGAATATGGGTGGTGTAATAAACTTGAGGAAAGCAATCAGATATACCATCTTGCGCGCATCCTGTTCGCTTCGCACACAGTTGTATTTCTGAACAAGCGCCCAGCTTGCACTGTAGGTAAGAAGAGTCAGCGTAAACATTGAGAAGACTATGTATGACCAGTCATAGGGTTTTCCCAGAGGAGCTAAAAATCCGTCAGGTACAGCATTGACAAAATTACCGAAATTGTCGATATGTAAACAGGTTAGAACAAAAAGCACAGTAACGGCTACCGCTATTATCACCGCCTGTACAAAATCGGTAATCATAACGGCGATTTGGCCTCCAAGATAGGTGTAGGCAATCATGATTATGCCGATAATAAAAACAAACCTGTTGAATGTAATGCCGGTATTATTGAGGGCGAGTGTAATGACAATAGCGGTCGAAAAAATCTTGAGGGCATTATCGATCATGCGCAGGGGAAATCCGGTCCAGACAAAAAGCTGATGAACGCCTTTGTTATAACGTCGCTCGATAAATCCCACAGGAGTCATTATTCTCGCTCTGCGCCAGCGGTGTGCAAGAAAATATCCGCCGATGAGAATTGTGGGCGGTGACAACCAGCAGATTGTGACAGCCACCAAACCGTAGGTATATGCGATTTCGTTATAAATCACAAAAAGGAGTGCACTGAATGAAGCCATAAAGAATGAAGTCCCGGCAAGCCACCACGGCATGATATTTCCCGCAGCAAAGTAATCTTTCGCCATTTTAATCGTACGGGAAAAGTAATAACCGACAAATATTATAAGAATAAAATATGCTATCACCACCAGATAATCCGGTAATGTGATCCCGCTCAATTCAGTCATTCTTCACTCCTGTTATTTTATAATTGACTATTTATTGCTTCCTTTTATTATACATAGTATAATTTCCCAATTGTCAATTGATTTTTTCAGAAACAGTCAAAATCACAACCGCTTCAACAAGGGAGAAGTACCATGAAAAGAACTGTCCTGTGTCTGATTATTCAATTACTCATCGCAAGTTTAATGGTCAATGAGATTTTTTCAGATGGTCTTCCGACAACAACACCTGAAAAAGTCGGTCTATCCTCCGAACGGCTTGAACGTATCAATAAAGTGATACAAAACTATGTCGATACAAACCGTATATCCGGCGCTGTCACACTGGTAGCCCGTCACGGTAAAACAGCCCATATCAAAGCAACCGGACTGATGGATATCGAATCCGGTAAACCGATGCAAACAAACGCAATCTTCCGAATTGCCTCGATGACCAAAGCGTTCACCAGTGTCGCTGCTATGATGTTGTATGAGGAGGGATGTTTTCTCCTCACCGATCCGGTTTCAGAATATATCCCGGAGTTCAAAGACCTGAAAGTGCTTGTCCCCGCGCCGGAATCCTATGAGCACTCCGCAGCCGCGGGATATGCGATTGTCCCGGCAAAACGTGAGATGACAATCCGCCACCTGTTGAACCATACATCAGGCCTTACCAGCACACTCTGGCAGCGGCCGTACATTAACGACATGTACAAAAATAATCTCGGGGGAGAAACGACAATAGGTGAAATGGTGCGCAAACTGGGAAAACTGCCGCTTTACAACCATCCTGGGGATGCTTTCGAGTATGGAGAATCTACAAATGTTCTCGGATATCTTGTCGAGGTGGTGTCAGGAATGACGCTTGCGGAATTTATCGATATACGAATATGCGAACCACTCGGTCTCGATGATACGTTTTTCTATGTCCCGGATGATAAACTCGACCGTATCGCAACCCTATACCGTCCCAAACCGGAAGAAGGCTTGGAACCGGCAAATAAAGGCTACAGAGGATCTCAAACAAGATTTTCAGGGACAGGAGGACTGTTTTCGACAATTAATGATTATGCGCGCTTTCTCCAGATGCTTCTTAACGGCGGCGAACTTGACGGTGTCCGTATCCTGGGCCGTAAAACAATCGAGCTTATGACCACCAATTCAATCGGTGACTTGTATTCCACATGGCCACAGCTTCACGGCGACAAATTCGGACTCGGATTCGGTATACGAACAGAACGGGGCAGGTTCGACGATATCGAATCCATCGGCACCTATTCATGGGGCGGAATTTTCAATACGATCTTCTATGTTGACCCAAAAGAAGACATGATCTGCATTTTTATGAATCAGTTATTCCCGCAGGATCATTTAACTATTCGGAGGCAATTCAGAGTGCTTGCGTTTCAGGCGATTGTTGATTGAGCTGAAATATAAAAAATTGTGACGATCACTTTATTGATTTTTGAGAATTTAAATCAATATCAGGGGAAATGTTTGTATATGTCTTTTCTGTCTTGTATTCTGACAAAGACTACAGTATCATCAACCAAAGAAATACCAATACGAAAATCGTTTACTCTTAAACGATAAAAATTTTTGCCACCCCTGATTTTCTTCAAATGCTGAATCTCTGATAAGGAATTAGCCTTCTCAACAGATTCAATAACATCTTTTATACTTTACAATAATTCTTTATCGACAAGATTTCTAAGGTCCCTGGCAAAGCTTTTCCTGAACTCAACATTCACTTACCTGTTTCCTCCAGAATCGCAAATACTTGCTCACGGGAAACAGGTTCGCTGCCAAGCCCTTGTTCAATAGCATGTGCAAGACCAATATCCTCCATAGCTTCTTCAACTATGTCCTGCACAAGATCACGATGTTCCTCAAGGGCTTCAACAAGAGCCGATTTCAGCATATCTTTTAACCTTTCTTCATCTATCGGTATAGTTATCATAACTTTTTCCTTTTATCAAATTTAATTTATTTTCACTTTTTGCCGTAGAAGAAATATCGCTAAAAGAATGATAATATGGATCAAATATTATTACAAATAAAATCTAAAAGAAAAAAATACTTGAAAATCATATATCATAAAAAATATACTTATTTCCCGTGTGATTTTGGTTTGAAAATAAAGGTTTGC
>JAFGMP010000070.1 GCA_016927495.1 Candidatus Latescibacterota bacterium
AATCAAATAAGAGGGAGGGTATATGTTGAAAGTTTCAATAGGTCACAGCGAAGAGCTTGATTCGGGCGATGCAATAGATGAAGTTTTACGTCAATGCCATGAAACACTGAGAGAATTACAGCCCAATGCAGGCTTACTTTTCACGGGTATCGATCATAATTTCGAATTAATTCTCAACAAAATTTACGAAGCATATCCTGAGTTGGAACTCATAGGATGCACGACTGATGGAGAGCTGTCTTCGTTAAATGGTTTTGCAGAGGATTCAATTGTCCTCACACTATTCTATTCCGATGAACTGAGGTTCAAAGCCGGTGTAGCCGACAGAGTTTCCGAAGATCCGCTGACAAACATAAAAAACGCAATTGAAACAGCACAATCAAGTCTTGAGCATGAACCTGTATTGTGTATTACCACACCAAGCACTTTCAATATAAACTTTGATGTCGTTATCGATGGCTTGCAACAGGTTCTGGGTGACACTTTTCCGATTTTCGGTGGTCTTGCAGGAGATCAGTGGCGATTCCAGGGGACGTATCAATTTTACAGGAATAATCTTTTCACGGATGCAGCTCCATTTCTTATTATCGCCGGTCCTTTATTGTTTTCTTTTGGTGTTGAAAGCGGATGGATACCGATCGGAAAAAAAGGGATAGTAACTCAGGCGGGTGAACGTGTTATTTATAAAATTGGTGACCAATCCGCTTTGGATTATTATAAGTATTATCTTGGTGACGATATTGGAACAGAAAATATGCTTCCGGTAGGTGATTATCCATTGGCAGTTTTCGAAGACAATGAAAGTTTTTACTTACGGGCTGTACCATCTTTCGATAAAGTAAAAGGAAGCTTAACTGTCGGTACAAATATTCCTGAAGGTGTTTCAGTTCAGATAACCCATACAACCAGAGATAAAATTATCGAAGCAGCAAAAATGTCAGTTAACTCAGCAAAAACTAATTATCCCGGTTCAAATCCATTAATTGCAATCTGTTTTACCTGTGCAGCACGCAAACAAGTATTGGGAACAAGGATTGTAGAAGAATATGAGGTTCTGAAAAACAATTTTCCTGATCTGCCGGTAACCGGCTTCTACACCTATGGGGAAATAGGTCCGCTTAAAAGAAGCAAACCTTCCAGATTACACCAGGAAACATTTTTGAGCTTACTGTTAGGATTAGAATGATGACGGATGACGATCTGGTAAAAAAACTGCAAAAAGAAAATAAAATACTATTTCATAAATTACAGCGGATTGAACGGAGCAGATTATTACTTGAAGCCAGATGGGACAGGAATTCAAATTTATTCCGGAAATTGCATAATGATAGAGAAAGTGCTGAAATTGCACTCCGTGAGGCTAATGAAAAACTGGAACAAAGGGTGGCAGACCGTACTGCGGATTTGAAGGAAGCTCTTGAAGAAGTTGAAAAATTAAAAAACCGGTTGGAGGAGGAAAATATTTATCTCCAACAGGAGATCAAACATGTCCACAATTTCGAAGATATCATCAGTCAGTGTGAAAAACTGAATTTAGTTTTTGGAAAGGTGGAACAGGTAGCACCCACTAATACCACCGTTTTGATCCTCGGTGAAACAGGCACAGGCAAAGAACTTTTAGCCCGTGCCATTCACAATATTAGCAACCGTAAAGATCGTCCTCTTGTAAAAGTGAATTGTGCGGCCTTACCCGCAAATCTTATCGAGAGCGAACTGTTCGGCCACGAAAAAGGGGCTTTCACCGGTGCACTCTCCCGAAAAATAGGACGGTTTGAACTGGCTGATTTGGGTACCCTTTTTCTGGATGAAATCGGAGACCTGCAGCCGGAACTACAGACCAAGTTGCTGAGAGTTCTGCAGGATGGCGAATTTGAACGACTGGGTAGCTCACATACTCTAAAAGTGGATGTCAGGATTATTGCCGCTACAAACCGTGATTTGGGAAGAGCTATAGAGGAAGGAAAGTTCCGTGAAGACCTTTTTTACCGGTTGAACGTTTTTCCTATCGAATGCCCGCCGTTAAGGGATCGCAAAGAAGATATTCCCTTACTGGTGGAACATTTTATAAATAAGTACAGCACTAAAATAGGGAAAAAAATCGTAACTATTCCATACAAAGTCATGAAAGCCTTGCAGGAATATAACTGGCCTGGTAATATCCGTGAACTGGAGAATATCATCGAACGGGCTGTGATTATAACTCAAGGTCAGGTGCTTGAATATGGGGACTGGTTTCCTCAAACCACTGTGTCCGGCACATCGTCCATCCCTACATTGCAGGAGATGGAACGCGAACATATTATGGAAGTATTGGAATTGACCGGCTGGCGTATTCGCGGTAATGACGGTGCGGCTGAACTGCTGGATATTAAACCTACTACTCTTGAAGCGAGAATGAAAAAATTGAAAATCGAACGATCAAGATAAAACTCCAATATTTTGGAGCACCTCCGATATTTTGGAGTTTAAATAAGCCGGCCCTAAAAAAATCCAGTTCGAAATATTATTAATAATTTCAATAATATCAGTCACTTGTATTAATATCAAGTGACTTTTTTGTTGTTGGAACAGTTGTTGCTCTTTATTAAAATTCAGAAACCGACATCTCAATATCTATCAGAAAATATAAAATCATGCTTTTTTCACAGTCAGGTAAATGCTGGATAAATCGGTACGTTGATAAGCATATATGATTTATCATAAAAATACTTATGCGGCTCAATTACAGGGGAGGGTATATGGATACGATAAAAATTGATGAATCCATAAAAAAGCTGAGCACACATAAAGATAAATGGGCTGCATTACCTATCACTGAAAAAATTGAATTACTGAAGCAGGTTCTGAAGAATTTGGGGGATAACACTAAGTCCTGGGTAGACATTTCGATTTGTAACAAACACATCGAGTCTGATTCCCCCTGGGTTGGAGAGGAATGGACAGCAGGAATTTGGGCGCTTGCAGCGGGACTCAACGGATATATTGAAACACTTAGCGGACTGGTAAATGGCCATAAACCTCAGTTTAAAAAAATTCGGAACGGTTCCGGCGATCGAACAATACTACGTATTTATCCAAACAATCTTATAGAGTCCCTGCTGCTGCACGGTATCACTGCAGATGTATGGATGAAGGAAGGTGTTACCGGAGAAAATCTGGATGATCACTGTGCCGGATTTTATAAAGGAAAAAACCCCAAGGGTAAAGTAGCGTTGGTTTTGGGGGCAGGAAATGCCAACTCTATTGCCTCTCTGGACATGCTTTACAGACTGATCGCTCACGGGCAAGTTGTCCTTCTTAAATTGAATCCGGTTAACGAATATCTGGGGCCTATCCTTGAAAAGATTTTTGAACCGTTCGTTTCGGCCGGATATATACAGTTCGTTTACGGCTCTGCTGATGTCGGACATTACCTTGTTCATCATCCTGAAATAAGTGAAATTCATATAACAGGCAGTTCACGTACGCATGATACGATAGTTTTTGGTATGGGTGAGGAAGGAGAACGAAATAAGGAATTACATAATCCAATATTGAATAAACCGATTACGAGTGAACTAGGTGGTATTTCACCTGTAATTGTCGTACCCGGTAATTGGAGTGAAACTGACATTCGTTTTCAGGCAGAACGGATTGTGACTATGAAAATGCATAACTGCGGCTTTAATTGCATCGCTGCACAAGTCCTTATATTACCTGAAAAATGGAAACTCAAGGATACATTATTGGATGCAATACGTTCTGTCCTCAAGGAACTACCGGTTCGCAGAGCATGGTATCCGGGAGCAGCGGAACGGCAAAAAGCGGCATTTGCTTCACATCATTTGGTCGAAACATACGGTGGCGGTGAAGTTCCTTCTACGCTGATTGTCGATATAGCGTCCGATAATGTGAATGAAAGTTCATTTAATGAAGAGTTTTTCTGTGCCGTTCTCGCTCAGACAACACTTTCAGGCGATGGCCCGGAAGAATTTCTGAAAAATGCTGTTGCTTTTTGCAACGAAAGACTTCACGGTACTTTGGGAGCTAATATCATCATTCATCCAAAAACCATAAAAGAATCAGGGAAAGTTTTGGAACAGGCGGTCGCAGATATGCACTATGGTTCTATAGGAATTAACGTATGGAGTGCGGTGGCATTTCTTTTGCCACAGGCTCCCTGGGGGGCGTATCCCGATCATACTCTGAATGATGTTCAAAGCGGTATCGGAGTCGTCCACAATTCATTCTTGCTTGAAGAAACAGAAAAAACAGTGGTAAAAGGTTCATTTTATCCTTTCCCGAGGAGTGTGTTGCACTTTGACTTCAGCATGCTGCCTAAACCACCATGGTTTGTCACTAATAAGACAGCGCATGTTACAGCGCGACGTTTTGCCCAATTTACGATTGACAGAAATCCTGCACTAATTCCTGGAATATTTGCATCCGCTCTTCGGGGTTAATAATTTTTGCTTATACTGTATTCGCTTAGTGAAAAAACAACAGGAAAGGAGATACAGTCATGGAAACTCCCATTCTTCTTCGCAGAAACTTCCTGAAAACGGCGACATCGCTGACACCAGTACTATTAGGCACAGGTGCCGCACTGTCTTCATCATGCGCATCTCAGCAAAAAAAACTTGAACAAAACAAAGCTGTTATTATCCGGGAAGTTAAGGATTTCTGGAATGCAAAGGATTTATCTGTTGCCAATCAGATCTACTCATCCGACCTGGTTACACACACGCCGAATGCTCCGGATGGCAACTACGATAGTTACGTAAAGGAAAGTGGTGAAGCTTTTGCCGCTTTCCCGGATTTACACCTTACAATTGAAGATCTTATTGCGGAGGGAGACAAGGTCGTAAAGCGCTGGAAATTAGATGGAACCCACAAAAAGGATTGGATGGGAATTCCGGCGACAGGGGAAAAGATATTCTTTAACGGAATTTGTATATTTCGTATCAAAGATGGAAAAATTGCGGAATCATGGGAGTATATGAACCTTCTGGATGTGCTCCAGCAACTCGGTGTTATACCTCCCCTGGGTTAGGGATTAAGCTGACATTTTAAATTATGGGAGCGGATTTAAAGATATGATCCACAGAAAAAATACGAATTGAGAAATTACGGAAAGAGGGGGTACCTTTATGTCGACACTTTTTGAAACAACGACTATTAATTCCCTGACGCTCAATAACCGTTTTGTTCGTTCGGCAACATGGGAAGGCATGGCAAACCCAGATGGGTCATGTACTCCAAGACTCAACAGCCTCATGGAGGAACTTGCTCATGGTCATGTTGGACTCATTATCACCGGATACGCTTTCGTCAGCCGGGAAGGACAGGCAGCGCCTTTTCAATTAGGAGCATACAGCGATGATCTACTCCCTGGGCTTACCGAAATGACAAAATCCGTCCACAAAGCAGGTGGAAAAATTATCCTGCAGATAGCTCACGGTGGGCTTTTTGCCCATTCTCAGCTCACCGGGCAGGAGCCAATCGGTCCATCGGTTATGATGACCGAACAGGGGCCTTTGGGCAGAGCAATGACGATGGGCGAAATACAGAGAACGGTCACCGCCTTTACCGAAGCAGCAGTCCGCGCACAAAAAGCAGGATTTGATGGTGTTCAGATTCATGCTGCTCACGGGTATCATTTGAGCCAGTTTCTGTCGCCGTATTTCAACAAACGAAATGATGAGTACGGCGGTAGTATTGAAAACCAGACCAGAATTTTTTTGGAGGTTGTCAGGAGCGTACGGAACGCTGTGGGTGAAAAGTATCCGGTTATGGTGAAGATTAATTCGGCTGATTTTCTTGACGGCGGTTTTAATGTGGATGATATGCTTCAGGTAACAAAAATTCTTGAAAATTCAGGTGTCGATGCAATAGAGCTGAGCGGTGGTACGATTTTGGGAGTATATATCGGTAACTTTAATATCTCTTTCTCAAGACTCGGTGATAGTGACGTCTATTATGAAGAAGCAGCAAAGCGGTATAAAAAAGAAATCGGGATTCCATTGATGCTGGTGGGAGGTATCCGTTCGTATGATGTGTGCAAGCGGTTGGTTGTTGAGGGTGTGACTGACTACATTTCAATAAGCCGCCCCCTGATTCGTGAACCCGGGCTCATTAAACGATGGGAATCGGGAGATACCCGTGACGCCGAATGTATATCGGATAATGCCTGTTTCCAGCCGGGAATAGAAGGTAAAGGTGTGTATTGTATACATGTGAAGCAATAACGAAACCGTTTTGTACATAATCCATGGGGGTGTTACAACCGATTAGCCGTAAACACCGTACTCACGAATCGTATCGAACATGGCAAGAACATTTTCGAGCGGTGTTTCTTCAAGAATGTAATCGTGGCTCGCGCCTGCGATAAAGCCGCCGCCGGGACTCATTATGTCTATCACCTCACGGGTTTTTTTGCGGACATACGCCGGTGTCCCCTCGATGAGCACATTTTGTGAGTCGACACAGCCGTTGAATAATATGCGGTCACCGAATTCCTTTTTGAGCGTTCGTAAATCCATGCCATGGCAGTTCGGTTGAATCGCATGAAGGCCGTCCAGTCCGGCTTCAATCATTGCCGGTATGAGTGGTGCAAATCCTCCGCAGCAATGCAGCATGACCTTCAAACCGTAGGAGTGCCCAAGATCACTCAACCGTTTGATGTGTGGAAATATAAACCTTCTGAAGAGGTCTTCTCCGAGGAGCGGCCCGGTCTGGCTGCCGAAATCGTTTCCGATAAAGAATATATCGATAACATCTGCCGCAACCTCGAATATACAGCGGCTGACTTCTGCGTAATAGTCGACAATATGCTGCATGACCGTGTCGACAATTTCCGGTTGATCGTACATCAAATAGTAGAGATTTTCCATGCCCAGAAGGTCGATTGCATCATGCCAGAACGGTGACCAGTCGCCGCCGAGGATAGCATATTGACCGTTGTAGCGCTCGATTTCACTTCGAATTCCCGAAACATCCATCCAACCGGGATTTGGCCAACCATAGGAATGTATCCGGTCAATATTCGCTCCGGCAAGCGGATGGCTGTCAGGTTGGCCGTACCCTATACCATGGCGTTCGATGCAGAACGGTGTACGGTAGACAACACCTTCCGGGAGCGGAAATTCCGGCCCGGTATACCGTGGAAACACACGCCGGAAATCATTCCCGAAGCGTTTGTGAAGCTCTTCTTCATTGAGACCCAGCTCACGTTTAGCATTATCCAGAAATTCAGGTGATGCTCCACACCATATGGGTACTCGGTCTGGTTCTTTATGGTCGAATGTGGTGAGGACTCTTTCCCGCGAGGTCATTACCGACAAGCCTCCTGAATAAAAACATTAAGAGAAACACCAAAGAAACATTATTAATAAAATATCTTGTCTGATTTTATACAATCGGTAATTTAAAAGCCCGGTGAAAAAGTCGATATTGGCGGAAAAACCCTGCATTTCCCGGGTTTTTCCCCACCTTTTCCGGGAAAGGGGCAGGGCCCCATAATAGTCTAATGTTAATGCATCACATATACGCACAAGGTGTTGCACGACCTTGTGCTGCGCTTGTGGGATCACACAAAAAGAAATCATTCTGCAAGATTCGTCCCGGTTCCATTGGGTAATGGCCTTTTTTACCACGCTTTTAGGATGTTCGTGATTATTTGGTTGTGAATATATGCATTGGTATTCGGCGTTCCCTTCGACAGGCTCAGGGAACGGTCTCAACGAGTATGGATTTGTCTGTCATCGCGAGGAATGAAATGACGAAGCAATCTTATCAATTAATATCTAATTTCCGGTTATCCCTTTGGATAAGCTTAGTAATCAGGGAAAGGCAACAGCAAGCTAAAGCATGCTGTTAAATATACTACCTACATCAACAGACTGCTTTAGCTGTCTGTTTTGCATCTATAATTTGGCAGCAAAAAGCAATAAGATTGAAATTCTCATAACTCATGCTGCCCTAAAGGGATAAACGGAATTTTATTATTCCGATCAAAGTTGATCTTTTTGCTTGACAAAGATTCGGTCGGATATTATTATGCGATCAATATTGATCGTTATAACGTTTTATAAGGAGTGATTATGAAAAAAAGCAAGACTTCGACTCTCACCAAAGTCGAACTCGAATTTATGCAGATTATATGGGGGCTCGGCGAAGCAACGACACTTGATATTCAGGATGCTTTGCGTGAAAAAGGGCGTGACCTGACCGACGGCGGTATCAGAAGAATCCTTTCTATCCTTTTGAAAAAAGGGCACTTGAAACGTCGGCGTGAGGGTAAAAGCTTTTTTTACAGCGC
Source organism: Candidatus Latescibacterota bacterium (assembly GCA_016927495.1). Taxonomy (GTDB): domain Bacteria; phylum Latescibacterota; class Latescibacteria; order Latescibacterales; family Latescibacteraceae; genus JAFGMP01. Next base: position 8,300 of record JAFGMP010000070.1, read on the forward strand.
ACGGGTCGAAAAGGATCAGGCAAATAAAACGATGCTGCTCGATCTTCTCACACGGGCGTTCAGCGATTCCGTATCCCTTATGGTGACTGCGCTGCTGAGCACCCGTCACGTTAGCGGCAGTGAACTCGACGATATCAAGCGGTTGATCGAGGAATATGAAAAGGAGGAGAAGCCGTGACTGCGGAAATGATGTTTGCGAAGCTCGACAGCGCCGGATTTATAATAATGAAAGGGCTATTATCCAATCTCTGGCAAAGTATGATACTGTTTTGTTCCGCATATGGCCTGACTTATCTGCTGCACAAACACAAAGCTTCGGTACGGTATATAATCTGGGTTTCGGTTCTTTTGCTTGTTGTCACGATGCCGCTATTGTCGTGGATTGTGGCCAGAACAGGATCGCCACAGAAGGAACTCACGGTTTTGCCGGATTATTCCGTTCGTCAAGCTGTTCCGGTACCTGAACCTCATTCGAATGGCGGATTGTCAAAAGATATCGATAGTGAATCTGCAGAGAGACAACAACCTTCTGCCGCTGCGCCAGTTATTCCTCAATATCAACCAAAAGAATACCGAACAGAACATACTCTTGTCGTTTCATCGTTACCAGCACCAAGCACACGTGATTTTTCACCGCTAATATATCCGTGGGCAATAGCGCTTATGGTATACGGCCTCGGCGTCGGTTTCTTTTTACTGGTGATTCTACACGGCAGATATACTATCAGACAGTGGCTGATGAGAAGTATGGCTGTCGAAGATACTGTGGTTACCGATATGTTCTCAGATTCCGTACGGCTTATCGGGCTGCGAAGGTCATTTACCGTTCGTGAAAGCAGGGATATTACGGCGCCTTTGAGTGTCGGTTTGTTTCACCCTGTGGTATTGATCCCGGAAGGATTTTGCAGTAACCTTTCAACGCACAATCTCCGTGCGATAGCTTTTCACGAACTTTTGCATCTCAAACGGTATGATTCATTGATTTTCGCTGTAACGGCGTTTGTGAGGGCATTGCTTTTTTTCAATCCCTTTGTCTGGATAACCGCCCGCAAGATTTCCGACCTCGCCGAACAGGTCTGCGACGAAACCGCGCTGGAATACATCGGAGAACCGGCCTCCTATGCCAGAATGCTAACCGGAATTGCCGAATCACTCCCGAAATGCTCGATCAACATGGAGCTTGCTGCCGGTATTCTTGTCTCACGGAAAGCATTCTATCATCGTATTCAGGCAATACTGAATTTTGGCAAATTTCGTAAACTCTCGAAAAAAGCGTTTATCGGAATCATAGTTGTTTTTGTTTTAGTTTTGATTATCGCGGTATCGTTTCCGCTGGGAGTAAACAAAGTGCCGGAGAAAAATACGCTTGTGGGATCAGGTAATAAAGTGGCCGTGTCAGGGAAAGTTCTGCTTGGTGATAAACCGGTTGGAAATGCCGATGTATACCTTTATTTGCCAACAAATTGGTCCAGAGGACATGATAGTGTGAAAAAAGTCGGCAGGACAAAGAGGGACGGTTCATTCATGTGCGAGGTCGATGAATATCTGTTGAACAAAAGCTGGCAATCACCCCGTATCGTTTTGTTTGATCCGAATTATGCGGTAGGCTGGGCAGTGCTGTCGAAAGATCGTGGTTTCGCCGATATTACGATAACTCCTGGAGTACCTGCAACTGTCAGCGGGAGAATTACTGACACTGCCGGTAAACCGCTGCAGGGAGCCAGAGTGATCATGCGAACCATTTTTCCCGAAGATGAATATCGACAAAATAATTATATCAACGGGACAATTCCCGGACTTATCAAAACAACCGACAGGGACGGGAAATTTTTACTGACCAATGTACCTTTCATGTCGAATATGTATCTTCAAATTTTCTGTGAAGGCTATGAGAGCATAAAATATTCCCGCGGAACGCGTGGTTACGGAGACATGATACTGGCAGGAACGAAAAACCTCGAGATAACGCTCGAACCTGAGGGGCGAATCGAAGGCAAAGTCATTTATGAAGATACCGGCGAACCTGCAAAGGATATCAAAATCCATGCAATTAATGTCAATTCGTTAAAGTACTATAGCGAGATAGTGACAACCGATAATAAGGGGTATTATGTCATCCCAAGCCTTGAGGAAGGTGTGTACCATGTCGATCTGGTTAAAGAAGATACCTTTGCCGACCGGACAGCGAAAGCTGTAGTTAATGTGCCGGTAAAATCGGGAGAAATAATAAAAAACATAGAGTTACGTCTTGTCAACGGTGGTATTGTGACCGGAAAAATTTACGATGAAAATACGGGTGAACTGCTGCCGGATGTGTCGGTTTCACTATTCGATCAAAATTTTAATCCGGGGATAATTCTCGGTAAAGGTGTAACCGATAACAATGGCGAATACCGTATGAGAAGCATACCGGGGAACTTTTCAGTGTGTATACTGTCACCACCGGGGTATGAAAGAGAATCACACCGTGGAACAATAGTAACGGTGAGCGATGGTCATGAAACTAAAGATGTCGATTTCGGTTTGTCACGCGGTATTATCATTACCGGTGTTGCACTGTCACCGGAGGGAAAACCGGTATCCGGTGTGGAAATTTCCAATTATCCGTTTAATCGCGGCTGGCAACTTCCGTTGATAACGGACGGTGACGGCGTTTTTAGCGTCGGCGGTGTAGAGAAAAACAGTGAGTTCAAAATCGATGCACTGCACCGTGAGCAACAACTGAAAGGGCAGGCGATTGTAAAGGCAAGTTCCGGTGAGAACATTGTTATTGAGCTCGAACGGTATGAAACCGCCGATATCGAGGGACGGGTTGTCGATGAAGCCGGTAATCCCATGCCAGGTGTCAATATCGTTTTAATCCATTCGCGAAAAGATTTTCCGGAAAATATGGGTATTGCCGTTTCATATAATGCTATCGCAGTAACTGATGATTTGGGGTATTACCGCGTTGCCGGACTTATGATCGAACCCGATGAGGAACCGTTTGATAATGGGCGTAGTTTGTCTGCAGAAGCAGAAGGATATAAAACAGCAAGCATATTGAATTTGAAAGACCTCAGAGAGAATATGCCGCAATTGGATGATGCGGTGATGGTGCCAAAAGAAAAAAATACACGGTGGATAGAAGGGACGGTAAGGGATTCTCATTTTGCTCCTGTTGTGGGTGCAATGGTCAGAATATCGGGAGGTTATTCGGAACTTAAAGACGTCTATACCGATGAGCGGGGACACTACCGGCTGGATGGACTTAAAAATTTGATTGAGGAAGATATTCATGTTACACATAATGATTTCGGATTATATGTTTTTGAATATATTGTAACGAACAAGCAGCGGAATTTTATGCTGTTGAAACAGAAATATTTTCTTTCGGGTGTGGTTGTCGATCAGGATAACAATCCTGTCGAAAACGCCGATATCCGTCCTCAACCGGGAGGTGAGAACAAACATTTTCAGCGGCATGATTCGGGTTATGTGTATATGAGTCACAAAACAAATAATAAAGGTGAATTCAGATTCGATACACTTGTGGAACCGGTAATTAACCTGGAAATTTATCATTCTGAAAAAGGACATGCCCGATTCGATGATGTACAAACCGACCGTGACGACGTGGTGTTTCAGATCAAACCCCGTGAAGACAAGTCACCGGATAAGAATAAGCTAACCTGGGAATTCGACAAGCGCAGCGTTATGGTTCTGGAGGGTAAACCGGCGCCCGAATTGCAGGTTTCGCAGTGGGTGAACTGCGAGCCGGTAACGCTTGCCGACCTGAAAGGGAAGACCGTTTTGCTCGATTTCTGGTCAAGTTACAACGAGTATTCGATGCAGGCGCTGCCGCTTATGAAAACACTCTATGATGTGTATTCGGATAAAGGCCTTGTCATACTGGCGATTCACGAGTATACGGATAATATCGACGATTTGAAGGAACTTATTGAGAAAGAGGGAATCGACTACAGAGTAGCAGTGGACAACAAATCGACTCTCGATAACGCCATGGGTTTGACATTCGATGCTTATGGTTTATCCCGCACCAAATTCCCTAATATGATCATCGAGGCGGATGGCACGATTCAGACGGATGTGTATGATAACATGGTCTTTATGCAAATTAAAAACATGTTCGACAAGGTGGTTGGCGTTGAATAAGAAAACATTATTTACGGTTGTAATTGTATGTGTTTGTGCAGTCGTGTATGGATTCTGTTTGCATCCGGCGCGTGCGGAAGAACGATCGGAGAAGTCTCCCTATATTGAGGTGACGTGGTTAGAAGATTTTGATGAAGGTCTGAAAACCGGGCGGGATCAGGATAAACCGGTGCTCGTCGATTTTACATCGGAGCAGATGCTTAAACCGGAGTATCAGGTGGCTTTTACATCGCCGCCGATAGTGGAACGTCTTGTCCGTGACTGGATTTGTGTTCGTCTGAACAGTGATGATTTTAAAAAGAAGGTTTATTATAATGATAAGGAAATGAAACTTTATGAGTTAAAGCGATATTTCCGTTTGGGAACACCAGCCCTTCTTTTTTTGGATAAGGACAGTGAACCCGTTCAGATTATTTCAGCCCAAAAGTTGTTCGAATTTTATAAAGATAAGGAATTTCTCGGTTTTATTCTGGATTATATAAGGGATGAGGCATATATGAAAGATATTGCGTTCAAAGAGTTTCAGAGTATGAATGAATAAGGTGTGGAATAGGAACAATTTGCGGATTGATTCTTGAAAACAAGGATAAAGGTTTTTATCTCAAACCAAATTTTAAAAACCTGTCTGATTTCCCTCATATGGCGAAATCCAAATATTTTTCTTGACCTGATGAAACAATACTTGTTATATTATAAATGATTATTTTATTGGATTTATTTCCATTTTCAGAGGAATTTGCCTATAGTCATTCGGTAAGGATTCTTTTTTTGCTTTGTTAACGGTTATGTGCTGTATTATACTATGTGCCGTATAATCAGGATACAGAATAAAGTGTATAATTTTTTTCGACTTTTTTTTTATATAACCGTTGAAAAGTAACATGGGTAATATTGTGATCCTTACGTTTGGCTTATGGCCTATATTAAATTTTGTGTTATATATAGCACAAAGGCGTGAGGGATAAACGGCTCTCCGCCTTTTTTTGTAGAGAATTTCCGCTATGGGAAGAAGTAAATTAATTATTGCGTATTCAGCATCAATGCTTATTTTTGGTTTGGTAACGACTTGTTCTTCGGCAAGTACAGATGTACGTTCCGTTGATCCCAACGGCCTGTCTCTCAGCTACAGGCCTGTCTGCTCCTACATTGATACAGTGCAAACCAACGGGAAATCATATTCGCTATTCTCTTATGATGGCCATTCCATAAACGCATCGCCGGGGATGCCTCAAATTCCATCAACATCGATCTTTTTCGCATCACCGTCGGGAACGATTCCCGGAGTGGATATTTCGGGGTTTTCATGGTCGGAACGGTCCGGAGTAATTCTTGCACCGAGGCCTGTTCAGACAGATGACGGTTCGGGGTTTGCGAATGATGTTTATATGGAAGATCAGCAGGCATACGCGCTCAGTGGTTTTCGACCATCAGCTTACTGGAATCTCAATAAGAGTTCTGAGATTAATGGGTATACCATATGGGAACTCGAATTGCGTCCTATGCTGTTCGATGCATCTGCAGGGAAAATTGCGGTTGCTGACAGTTTCGATGTTCGGGTAACGATACATACTTCGGCTGTTGCAAAACGGGCCGGCGCCGTCCGGCTGCCGGATTATATCATAAATCGCAACGTTTTTTCCGGTACTGCCGTATTCGGAAATATTCGTAAAACCGCACAAACAGATATTGATCCTTTTTCATCGGGGGACTGGTACCGTATCAAGCTAGCTAAGACGGGAATATACAGCATAACAGGCCAGGAACTTTCGCAGGCAGGATTCCCGGTTGGTACAGCAAAAACCGAACAAATCAGAATGTATTACGGCGGCGGCAAAACGCTCGCTCAAAATCCTCTTAAAACGGTTCATGACTCTTTTCGGGAAATTGCGATTACGGTCGATGATGGCGGAGACGGCACATTCGGTATGAATGATAAAATTATTTTTTATGGGAGCGCTTTGTCACGCTTTATTATTGATCAGGAAGATGAAAAACCCATATACCAAAATCATCCCTATTCGGAACAGAACGTTTACTGGCTGACAATTTCCAGAGAGGGTACCCCAAAACGGATACAAAATTCAGGTGAGCAGCCATCAGATGCCCTTGCAGCAATTACTGCTTACCCCGAATTTCTGCACATAGAGCCTGAAAACCATATTGATTATGATGAATCCGGTATCGAGTGGTATTGGGAAGAGATATCCAACTCATCAAAAACATTTGCAATCAATGCACCCGGATTAGTGTCATCAAACGGCGCACGGATGAAAATCATGTTTTTGAATCAGGCGGTTAAACTTGCTCATACTGTTGATGTATATCTGAATAACGATGGGCCTTACAGCTTTATATTTAATTCGGGTGAATTTCTTACTGCCGATATAACATCGGTAAATTCTTTAAAACAATCGAATAATCTTTTAAAAATCGTCCGAACCATAAATAAATCCTCTGAATTCATAAGGCTGGACTGGGTAGAAGTCGAATATATGAAGCATTTGGAATATCGTTCGGGTACTTTTGATTTTTTTGTCAGCGGCAAAGGGTCTCCGATGAAATTTTCCATATCGGATGTTAACAAATCAACTTTAAAAATATTTAATACAACCGATCCCTGGCAAATATCCGAGGTTTCCGGCCAGGTGTATGATACGCAGGGTAAAACACTTACTTTTCAAACGTTTGTTCCTGAAGAAAATTTCGCACGTTTCACCGTTTGCGATCCTGCTTCATATCTAAAAGTCGATTCAGTAGCAAAGAAGTCACTGCGATTTCCCTCTTTAAGGAACGGAACGAATGGCGCTGATTATATCGTAATTGCACCGAATAAATTCATGGATGAAGCACGTAAACTGGCAAACTGGAGGGCGCAGGACTCTCATATTGATCCGTTGACATCGATGGCGGTTGATTTAAATGATGTTTTCGATGAGTTTGCATGGGGAGTATTTGATCCGGTAGCAATTCGTGATTTTCTCAAATATGCATGGGATGAATATACTCCGCATGTCAGATACTGTTGTTTAATCGGTGATGCGATATGGAAATTTAAAAATCTCGATGAAAAACAGAAAGAAAGTAATTTGATGCCGACTATGTTCCACATAGATGACCATGACTGTGTGGCAACGGACGACTTTTTTACATGGTTTGACACAAACACTCTGCCGTATATAGCGACAGGTAGATTATGTGCTTCCACTGTTGAATCTGCCAAAGCTGTTGTCGATAAAATCATCGAGTATGAAAGAAATCCGGAAAAAGGATACTGGCACAACAGAGTACTTTTAATAGGTGACGATGAACTTGGAGCCAACGGTATCGGGCACGAAACGATTTACAGCATTAATACCGAGAAGATTGACAGGGGTGATTACATTCCTCAATCTATTGAACGCACCAAACTCATGGAAATTGAATATCCGTTAAAGAATCTCAGAAAACCGGAAGCAACAGAGGATTTAATTACAGCTATTAATGACGGCTATCTGCTTATGAATTACATTGGTCACGGTAATATCGAACTGCTGGCACATGAACATATTCTCGAAGGATCCCGTGATATGGGACGGCTCAATAACGGCCCTCGTCAATCGGTGTTTTTTATCGCATCCTGTTCGGTGGGCCATTTCGACCGTATAGAAAATATATCTCTGGCCGAGATGTTGAATTTACGCCGTGAAGGTGGCTGTTTAGCGGTGATTGCAGGCAGCAGAAATACATATAATTATACTAATGTAAATCTTAACAAATCATTTTATCATAATTTGTTCGAGCGTAATAAAAATCCGGATTACCGAATTGGTGAAGCGCTTAAATATGCAAAGATAGCAAATTATAGAGATTCGAATGCAAACAGATATCACATTTTCGGAGATCCGGGAACCCGGCTAATGATACCCCGTAATTCTTTTGCTATCGCCGGTATTGACTCGGTTTACCGGCTCCAGAAGCTTACATTATCAGGGAATGTGACTGATGAAACCGGTCCAGTTCCATATACCGGGACACTCTTTGTTAAAGCCCGTGGGCCGATGGCGCATAAAATTTATACTACCTTGAGCGGTAGTACTATAAGTTATACAATGCCCGGCAGAACTTTCTACAACGGACGTGTTGGTATTTCCGGTAACGGTTTTGAAACGGAGTTTATAATTCCGAAGGATCTTACACCTACCGGTGATGATTCCAGAATATTCTTCTTTTCAACAGGCGGCACGGAGGAGGCAAGTGGAATTTTGGAAAACTTTATCATTGGCGGAATTGATGCCGATGCACCCGATGATATTGCAGGACCTGAAATTATATTGACTTTTGACAGCAAAAAAGTGGAAGATGGTGATTTTATCGGCAGGCAGCCGGCTTTGATTGCCACCGTAACAGATCCATCCGGAATCAATATATACGGTAACAGAGGACACAATATATCACTTATGATAAATAATACCGAGATGGTAATTCTTACTGAAAAGTTTCAGAATATAAATACTTTTACTACAGGAATACTCGATTACAATTTTCCCATTCTTTCACCCGGCGAACATACGATTGAGTTAAGTGTTTATGATACATATAACAACATTGCAAAGAAAAAGATTGTTGCATCCGTGGTGGGAACGGAACAGGGGACGATAGTTATTCAGAATCTGCTGAATTATCCGAATCCGATGGATTCCGATGGAACATGGTTTACTTTTAATCTCAATGACGATGCGGGCAGCGCTGAGATAAAGCTGTTTTCACAATCCGGAAGAATGGTTGATTCATTCAGTTTTTCGGCCGGTTACGGATTCAACACATTTTTCTGGAAACCTGCATTTGATCTGGCGAATGGAGTGTATTTTTATAAACTCACTGTGCGAAGTGTTAACGGCAGAAAATCATCTAAAATAGAAAAGCTTGTTGTTATGAGATAAATATTATCGACGTTAAGTACAACAGGTGTAATTAGCTTATTCGGGAATTATTGAGACGAGATGAGCCCACAAAATGGTGACATCGAAAACAATCAACATGTAACAAATAATTAATATATTATTTGTAATATATGCTATATTTG
>JAFGMP010000488.1 GCA_016927495.1 Candidatus Latescibacterota bacterium
TAAGAGAAAACCTGGGGATAAAGAAGGACGATCTGTTCCTGATATATGCAGGAAGGCTGGATGTCGAAAAAAGGGTAAGTTTTTTAGTTGAAGCCTTCAACAAACTCCCAAATAACATTTCTGCCATGCTGGTACTTATTGGTGACGGACCGTTGAAGGATAGCATACAAAGTTCGGGAAACGGCAAAATTATCGTATTACCCTATGTGACTGACAAACCGGAGCTTGCACGGATTCTGGACTCAGCCGATATATATGTTACCGCAGGCCCGTTCGAAACATTCGGCTTGTCGGTGCTTGAAGCACAGGCATCAGGATTGCCGGTCGTGGGTGTAAAAGCCGGAGCGCTCATTGAGCGAGTACCTCAATCTGTCGGTTTGTTAGGAGATAAGGATTCACCTGAAGAAATGACTGCTAATATCGTACAACTGGCTCAGGGTAATTATAAAAATATGGGTTATCATGCCAGAAAAATGGTTGAAAGCGAGTTTACATGGACAAGAACATTTGAAAATATCCTGCAATTATACTCTACTCTATAATAATCTATCGTATTCTTTAATACCTTATTTTTACCACCCACTGATTAACAATCTTATCTGCTAACTAACTATATATCACATCTATAGAGTTTATAAAACCAATGACTTCTAAAAAAATATCTTGTGTAAATAATCAGTAAGAATCAATATTACTTTACAAACAAAATTGATTCTGATAATTATGCTAAAAACCAGTATTGCATAATGTTTGCGGGGGATTTAATGAAAAATAACACAAACCACTATTCGCCGTTTTTAAAACGTTCCATCAGTTTCTGCTTTATGATGTTTTTGGTGATATTCCATACAGCACAGGATTTGAACGCCGATATCAGCACTGTCTGGGTTTGTAATGACGGTGAAAAAATCGAACAGGATGATTTTGATAATCCCAACAAGGCAGGTAATTCAGCATGGAATGGCTCAAAAGCCGGAATATTCGGTGGGCGAAATGAAGTACTGGCATTTCAGATAATTATTGAGGCCGGCAGCCGTGGTATAAACTCCCTTACAGTTACATTATCCGGACTTAAACAAAAAGAAGGATCGTCACAGATAGTTTACACTCCACCGGCAAAAGACCCGACCTTATATACAGGCAGACCGATCCAAATTTATACCGTAAACTACATGAATGTTACGAAGAGAACGTATGCCGACTGGTTTTATCCGCTGGATGAATCACATCCGGCGGTGCCGTCTGATCCGGTCGGCCTTAAACCCGTTCAGCTTATTCCAGAAAACGCCACGACGGGTAGAGGAGGATTTCCGCTCCAGGTAAAACCCTCGATGAATCAGGCAATATGGATCGAAATCTATACGGGAAAAAACCTGCCGGCCGGTTTATATGAGGGTATCATTGAGATAAACGCTGACGGTGAAAAAAGAAGTATTCCACTGGAACTCGAGCTTTTCGACTTTACATTGCCGGATACCAACAGTATTGATGCCATGATATATTATGAATCGGGACAACCGGATATGTATCACGGAACTAATCAGACAAATGTGCTGGATCCGGCTTATCATCGTTTTGCACACCGTAACAGGGTTGAGTTCGTTACAGCTTATAACGAATCCACCGCTCCCCAATATATTGACCTGTTCAACGGTAATGCTTTCACAGAAAAAAACGGGTATGAAGGCCCGTGTATGGCTACAGGTAACAACATAATCCCTCGCACATTCTACGGACCCGGCAGAGATTTCGAGACTCAGGAAGAAGCATGGGCACATTCCGACGCATGGATGAACTGGCTTGATAAAAATCTTCCGGGTAAAATTACATTCCTGTATATGCCCGACGAGCCTTCACGGGAAAGTTTTCCGGTTATCCGCGAATATGCCAAACGAATTCATGGTAATCCAGGACCCGGCAGAAAACTTCCCATATTCGTCACAAAAGGCTATAGTGCCGAGTTGGACTCGCCTGATCAGACCATCGACATCTGGTGTAGTTTTTACGGACACTATTCCATAGCACAAGCGCTTATCGAACGGTCGCATGGCGATGATATGTGGATATATAACGGTATGAGGCCTTATGGCGGCGCAATGCTTATCGATACACCTGCGATCGATGCACGGGTAAATATGTGGGTGTGTTACAAGCACGGGATTAACGTATATTTCAACTGGCACAGCTGCCACTGGCAGCACAACAGCCATATACCCTCAGGATATGACAGAGTTCAGAATATATGGATCGAACCGATAACATTCAGGAATAAGCATGGGAATTATGCCAATGGTGACGGATGCCTGGTATACCCGGGACAGGATGTGCTGCATCCCGATCAGGACAGATGTATAGAAGGGCCATGCTCGACAATCACCATGGCGAACCTGAGAAGAGGATTACAGGATCACCTGTATCTGACTCTGGCAAAGAAACTCGGACATGAAGAAGCAGTAAACGCTGCGCTGTCAAAAATAGTTCCGAAAGCGCTGTCGGATGTCGGTAAAAACGAAGGTGTCCATTTTCCCCAGGACGGCAATGCATTCGAGAAAGAGCGATATAAACTGGCAAAAATAATAGCCCAAACAAAGTGATGGCTGACTTATCTTTGCAAAATAACTAATTTATTGTTGACTGTTTCCTATTCGGGAATCTCCACGAAGTTTATTACTTTCCGTCTGTTCTGATGAGTCCATTTGTTTTCAGAAATTCGACCGGATCGTTATACGCGGTGAAAAACAGTGGTGTCCCGGCAAAAGAAAGCGGAGAAACAGGACCGATGGACATAAAATTATATTGTTTTGATGCTACATCGAATGAGCTGTGAGGATCACGGAACGACTGGTACAGTTTGAGAGAATTATCTTCTCCTCCAGCCAGTTCGGACAGAGCGGTAAATTCCTTACCGAACGCAAGCCCGAAACCGAAAAATAGAATTCTCATTTGCTCGAGAATTTCCTTGGGCAAACTGGCCAGGGTCTGGCTTATAAACATCCAGCCGAGACCATACTTTCGGGTTGTTCTGACCGCATCGATTAGAGTCGCCCTCACTCCCGCCATAGCTTCGTCCTCGACCTCTTCGCTGGGTGCGAGACGGTGCGCCTCATCGAGGATAACCAGCGTATTGAGAAACTGGTTTTTCCTGAACGAGAACTCCGCAGTGTTTTTTAAAAAGTCCAGTAAACTCTTTATTGCGAGCGCTTGTATCGCATCGCTCCAGAAGATCCCTTTTGCCGTACTCGCCGAAAGGTCGATTACCACAACAGGTCTTGAAGAGGGCTGTGCATTGAATGTTTGATGAAGAAGTTTTTCTATGGTTATCGATCCTTCCCTGTCGCGGAACAACTCACATACCGGTTTCCATGAAGTCGCATAAAGTGCGTTGAATTTTTCCTTGCTGTAACTGAAATCCTTAAAGATTTTTTTGAACCGTTCATTGGAGCTTTCACTGCCCATAAATTTGAATGCCTCAAAAAAAGCCTCCTCTGACACAAGTTCGGTAGTTTTGAATTTTCCTTTCATGGAGCGTGTAATATCTTCCGAAGCAATGGTCATTTCCTCCGGCTTTTTGATACCGATTTTCGGGAAAAAGTTCGATTCACGAATAACCTCGGTGAACAGGGGCCACCCCTGAAGAACAAGCTGGTTTACGCTTTTTACGATAACTTCTTTTTTTAGGGAAGCAATAACCTGTTTCAATTTAGTGTCGAATCCCGAATCTCTCATTTCACCCTTGATATCCATGGCGAATTCACCCTGCGGATCGATGATGTATATGGACATTTCCGGGTGACGGGCATATGCGAGAAGCAACATTCTCGCCAGTACCGATTTCCCCGACCCTGTTTTTCCGAAGACACCCATATGATAGGCCTCGCCGGCTCCGTTTGCTCCTCTGCCGAAATGTTTGAACCAGAGCGGCATTTTAGGAGTGGAACCGTAAACACGCCCCAGATAGAAAATTTCTTTTCGATACCGTTCCAGTAATTTGTCGAGAAATCTGTCATCGATAAGCCCCACGGGAGTGCCGGTAGGAGGAACGGTACCCATCAGGCTGGGGAAATAGTTATTGCTGTTCTGGCCGAAAACTGCGCTCAGAGAAAGACGGCCGCGATGAGTATCCTGAATACCGCTGATCGATTCTATTGCGCCTTTCACCCGTATCAGATTTTTCATCGTGGCATCTTCGAGCATAAGATTGTTCAGGGCAACATCCGTTATCTGGCCAATAGCATAATGCGGGTTTTTATCCTGTATATATCGTAAATATGCAAGTTCACCGATCAGTTTACGTGTAGTGGCTTCTCCCAGAATATCAATCGCTAAATTACTCGTCGACGAAGGAGAACCTAATACACCAATTTTGTCTCCATCGATGAATTGTTGTGTTGTAACCTCATCCATTTTTATCCTCCATGTCCGAGTCTTTTATCATGAATAAAGAAAATAATTCTCCAGGATCACCTTTATTCGAATTCGTTATATGTGACAGCGCCGAGTTCCGAAATGACGGTATCGCTTTTTTCATGCTTCTTACCATATTACCCGCACAAAACAGCGGATACGGTTCATAAATCCCAGCGATACCACACTGAAATTTAATACAGTTCAACAGTTTCATTATTGTTGCCGAATTTTCTGCTGCCGACTGTAATATCTCAATTCTGAATGCAGGAGTCCATGTATATGGCCTGTAATAGAGGAAATTCATAGTGCTCAGATCCGACACAAGGCCGTCACGAACTGTAGCAAATGCCTGATCTTTAATGGGAAGTTCCCTGACTTTTTCCAATCCTGAAAGGTCAGCATTCGCTGGTTTTGTGAACTCACCAGGCGATAACAGTAATGTCATAAGTACAGTGTCATTAAAATTATTAGATAACTCCATCCGGACTGCAAGTTCGGTATTGTATGATTTACGTGGCACACATACCCTTATTTTTTCGGAGTCAGAAGTTTCCAAAATTGATTTTAAAGCAAGAATCGATCCTTTAATCCGGTTAAGAAATTCTTTTCCCGTTGCCGATTCTTTAAATTCAAGAGCAGGTTTGAGATTTTCCATGACCGCGGATAATATAGTAACAAACGAACTGCTTAAAAAAATGACATCCTGAGGAGCATTTGTGAGAAATTCTATTTCCATTTCTTTCATGATTGCATCAAGAAGGCCTGTTTCGGTGGCTCCGGTTCCCTCAATATATATTAATTGCTCGTGCGCTGGTTTGTCCCAATGTTTTTTCCCCGAAGGTGGTATCAATCCCTCCACCGCACAAACCGCACAATAGACAACATTAGATGATAATAATTTTTTAACGGACGACCAGCCATCTATACCGCAGGATGTCGGCGTTGCCTCACCATCAGTCTGAGAATCTTTCTCGATACCGACCTGATCCCGTAACTGTGACCTGAGCTTATCGCGGTCTTCCTGTATCGAACAAACAGGTGCATATATTTCATCTGCTATCTGCCCGCTCTTCGAGAGCATTTCACCGACAAGCGTTACCGGCAAACCGGCAAATGATTGTGTTTTATCATTTTTCATAAGTTGTTGATTGTTTTAGCATACATTTTTTCAGCAAAAGAATTCTTTATAAAAATTAACGATTTACACTTTAATATAACAGAAATTTATCACCCGATGTCAATAAAAAGAGTTCTTTACGGTTTCTATACCGCCAGTGTTAGTTATATCTTGTAAAAACAAGCGCAATTTAATAGTTTTGATCAGAGTTGTTCCGGTTATTTTCAAATAATACTATCGAATAACATATTTTCAAATTTATGCCAGATAAGGTAATACACTTTTATCACAAAACAATGGAGCACAACATGAACAATCGTTTTTTTGTCACGGCAATAATCATCATTACAATTCTAACCATTATCACAATTTTACCTCAAAATGCTTTAACCACCGGACACTGGGACCGTGAACCCGGTTACAAACATCCGGTCATAACAACACCGTATACACCCAAACCGTTCAAACCGAGACAGTATGTCGCCTGCCGCACCATTGATACCATAACTTTGGATGGCAAAATAAACGAATCGAGCTGGGATAACGCCGAATGGACGGAAAAGTTTGTCCACATTGTGTTCGAAGGTTATAAAAATCCAAATCTCGCAACCCGTGCAAAAATGGTATGGGATGATGCCAATATCTATTTTGCCGGTGAACTCGAAGAACCGAACATTTACGGGCACCTCACGAAAAAAGACACCGTCATCTGCCGTGAGAGCGATTTCGAAATATTCATAGATGTAGACGGCGACACCCGCAATTACATCGAGATCGAGTTCAACGCACTCGGTACGGTGTGGGATATGATTTACGACAAGGAATTGGACAAAGGCAGCTTTCCCAAAAGCTATCCCATGATCCCCGGCACAGAACCATGGGATGTTGAAGGCATGCGTATCGCAGTCAGAACCGACGGTACCGTAAACTACCCGTATGATGTCGACGAGGGCTGGAGTTTCGAATGTAAGATACCCTGGGAAAGCCTCGAAAAAACCAACCTGAGCGGTCAAAAACTCAATAAAAACGGCACCGTCATGCGGATCGATTTCAGCCGTGTCGAATTCACCATCAAAGAGCAGTGGCCTATCGAGGACTGGACACCAATCGAGGGTGTCGACTGGCTTTGGACACCTATGCTCTCCTACCGCGCCCATGTCACTGAAACCTTCGGCCGTGTGATCCTGTCCGACCGTACCGTTATCCAGTCGAAAGACTGTGAACTCGAACAGGCTTTTCCGTTTTCGGAACCTCCAAAACCTCCGAAAAATCCAAACGTCGGCGGTATGGTAAAAATCAAAGGCGGCACTTACACTGTCGGCCCTGATGACGATGATCCCAGCGGTGCATCACCTCGCGGCGAAGTGACCGTTGACGATTTTTATATCGACCGTTACGAGGTCACCATCAACGAATACACAAAATTCCTCAATGCAGGGGACCATGACGATTTCTATTGGGAGGATATGGCAAATCCCGACTGGTGCGGTATTATCAAACTCGACGATGGCAGCTATGAGGTTGTGCCCGGTAAAGACCTCTACCCGGTGGTATTGCTTAAGATCGACGGCGCTAAAGCGTATGCCGAATGGGCCGGTAAGCGCCTCCCAACCGAATACGAATGGGAGATCGCGGCACGGGGGGGTACTGATCGTCTCTATCCATGGGGAAACGAACCGCTTGACGAAAGCCGTGCAAATTACGATTATCATATAGGGCATACCGTGCCTGTGGGATCGTACCCGAACGGAAGGACACCTGAAGGCCTGTATGATATGGCGGGCAATGTCAACGAAATGATAGATAAAGTCTGGGAAGAGTATCCCTGGGGTAAAATGCATAAGTTTGAAAACAGAAGAGCGCGGAAGATTTGCCGGGGCGGCGCATGGACAGCACAGCCGCTAAAGCTGAAAACCACGCACCGTGATGTGGTAAAATCCCATGAAATGGCTCCGTTTGTGGGATTCAGATGTGCGAAAGATGCGAAATGAAAGGTAAAATCTACGCCAGAACAAAGCGTATGTAATTCTATTAATATTTAATTGGTTAGATATTAACCGCAGACGCTTTCATTGTCTGAACCATGATTCACATGATTAAATGATTACCATGATCCGTCTTTGTGGTTGTAAGCGCTTCGACGCGACACGTCCGTTTTCTCAGAGAATAGTAGTACAATGCAAAACATCCATTTTTAAAATCAAGTAATCAGGTAAATCAAGAAAATCATGGTTCAGACATTTTTCCATCCGCATTTCAGAAACAATGGGTAATCAGCACATACGGAAAATATTTGTATAAGAACCTAAAAGTTGTATTATTCGTTATCGATAAAATTATATTGAACTTTGGTTTCTCAGAAATTTAATACGGGAATTAACGGAAACGTTAAAATATCGTATAAAAAACAATACCCATAGTAAACGAAGGAGAAATTTATGAATATACTTTTTGCAGCATCTGAGATGTCACCATTCCATAAATCGGGAGAACGAGCTGATGTTATTCGTACATTGGTACGGAAAATTGCCGAATTAGGACATGAGGTATCGATAATACTCCCCGGCTATAAAGATATCGACAGGCATTATTTCGGTTTTAAAAGTCTCGATTTGGAAATTCCCATACCAATTGCACGAGAGTTATGGACTTTTTCAGTGTATTCGGCACAATGGGACGGAGTGGATGTATATCTTTTGGAAAATGAACAATTTAAAAGAGGGAGCCGTCAAAGTGACGTTCTCAGTAAAGATACCAAAGACGGATTAAATTATATGTTTTTTTCCCGTGCAATAATTGAAACAATTCTTGCATTGGATATTAAACCCGATGTGATCCATGTGCATGAGTGGCAGGTAGCAATGACATTCGCTTATCTTTCAACGTTATATAAAAATTCAGAATTGAATAAAAAAACGGCCAGGATTTTTACTATTCATAATCTCGGTTTTCAGGGTGTATTTCCCGAATCGGTTTTTACAATGAGTAAATTACCACGAGAGGTGTATGAAAATCAGTTAAGATACCATGGTAACGTTTCATTTACTCTTGGGGGAATATATTATGCCGATGCGATATCTACCGTTAGTGAAACGTATGCTAAAGAGATAACGGAATCAGAACTGGGGATGGGATTCCAGTCGGATCTTAAAAATAGGAAAAACGATATTCACGGCATATTAAATGGTATCGATTGCCAGGAATGGAATCCTGAAACAGATACATTTATCAAACAGAATTATTCAATCAATGATCCTGCCGGTAAATATGAATGCAGAAAATCTCTTTCGAAACAATGTGGGTTTGAAGCCGATGATACTATTCCTCTATTTGGTATGGTGACAAAGTTGAATGACCTGAAAGGTTTTGATATTCTGGAAAAGGCGTCGCAAAAACTACATGAAATTGATTTGCGTCTCGTAATTCTTGGTATAGGATCTTATGAATGGTACAACACGCTTCAACACTACCAGGAATTATATCCCGATCGCCTGAAAGTATTTTTACGTTTTGATAAAAGGATGGAACACCAGATCTATGCAGGATCTGATGTCTTTCTAATGCCAAGTAAAATCGAACCGTGTGGCCTCGGACAGATGATAGCTATGAGATACGGTACTATCCCGATGGTTCATGCAACCGGTGGTCTGGCCGATACGGTTATCGACTTTTGTGATGATCCTGAAAATGGAACAGGTATTGCATTCAAAGATTACTCACCTGATGCTCTCATTGAATCAGTCATGAAAGTTATCAAAACATTTAATTCATCTGATCGTAAACAATGGATTAAAATCCAAAAAAATTGCATGTCTCAGGATTGTTCATGGAATAAATCAGCAGCTAAATATGTTGAATTATATAAATTCATTTGTCTAAAAAAGAGTACTAAGACAACCCTGTGGTAAAAATTCGTCGATTGGTGGAATATATGCATTATATATAAAGAAACGGGAGAAGAAATCATGTTAACAGCAAGAAAAACAATAGTGTTCAATATGTTATTGTTCGTTTTTTTCCTTATTTCTATTAAGATTGCTCAGGCTGTATCAAACAGAGAACAGGTTATGAATAAACTTGTTATAAACGCATGGGAAAATCAGAAAACCGCAATTATCAGCCGTAACATCTACGGTCATTTTTCGGAACATCTGGGACGGTGCATTTACGACGGTTACTGGATTGGGGAGAATTCATCAATACCAAATACGCGGGGAATCCGTAACGACATTGTCAATGCACTGAAACGAAGCAAAATCCCGGTACTTCGCTGGCCGGGTGGGTGTTTTGCCGATGAGTATCACTGGAAGGATGGTATCGGCCCCCGCAAAAATCGACCGGTCATGATTAACACACACTGGGGCGGAGTAACCGAAAACAATCATTTCGGCACCCATGAATTTTTGGATTTATGCGAGCAACTCGGTTGTGAACCATATATATGCGGCAATGTGGGAAGCGGCACGGTCCGGGAGATGCAGGAATGGGTCGAATATATCACCTTCGATGGCAAAAGTCCGATGGCTAACCTGCGGCGGGAAAACGGCAGGGATAAACCGTGGAAGCTGAAATATTTCGGAGTAGGTAACGAAAACTGGGGATGCGGCGGAAACATGACACCTGATTACTATGCCGACCTCTACCGTCAATTTCAGACATATGTTCGCAATTTCTCAGGTAATACCATCTATAAAATTGCCGGTGGTGCAGGAGGCGATAATTTCACCTGGACCGAGGTTCTCATGAGAGAAGCCGGATCGAGAATGTCGGGATTAAGCGTCCATTACTACATTCTGCCGACCGAAAACTGGGGACATAAGGGCTCCGCAACGGAATTTGATGAAAAGGAATGGTTCAGCATTATGAAGCAGGCATTGTACACCGATGTGATAATCGCCCGTCACTCGGCAATCATGGACAGATACGACCCGGAAAATCGTGTCGGCCTGATTGTCGACGAATGGGGTACCTGGTACGATGTGGAGTCCGATACCAATCCCGGATTTTTATATCAGCAAAACTCACTCCGTGACGCTCTTGCGGCAGGAACGATGCTCAACATATTCAATCACTATTGCGGGCGGATAAAAATGGCAAATATCGCCCAGACTGTCAATGTATTGCAGGCAATGATACTGACCGAAGGCGAAAAAATGCTTCTGACACCGACATACCATATATTTGAAATGTACAGCGTGCACCATGATGCGCAGTTACTGTCTGAGGATTTACAGTGCACAGATTATATGTTCGAAGAAACAAAACTTCCATCAATCAACTGTACTGCATCCCGAGACAGTTCCGGCACAATCCATGTTTCGCTGTGTAACATTGATCCTCATGATGCGAAAGAATTGAACTGTGAACTCAGGGGACATAAAGCGACTAAAATATCAGGCCGAATATTGACTGCTGAAAAAATGAACGAACATAACACTTTCGACAGACCGGACAGAGTTAAACCAAATACATTTTCCGATTTTGATGTAACAAAAACCGGATTCACGACAACATTACCTCCGATGTCAGTTGTTGTTCTTGAAATTAATTGATTTTGTTTGTTCTGACATATACTGTTTTGAAAGTTAAATGTTATTTTTTATGTTATTATTACTAATATTGCGAATGATAAATTTCTGTTTTATAATTTCTCCGAAAGGTACTTACAAATGGAAAAAAACTTGATTTTGACAACGGTTTTTATTCTTTTTATCTCCACCATTTTCCCAGTTTCAGCCCAGGTTTCGATTACTAACGAACGTTGGGAGCGTGAACCCGGATTTACTTATCCCCCCATGAATGAACCGTATACTCCCAAACCATTCAAGCCACGTCAGTATGTCGTATATAGAACTATCGATGACATAACGGTGGACGGCAAATTCAACGAATCAAGCTGGAAAAACGCGGAATGGACGGAAAATCATGTACATATAGTCTTCAAGGGATACAAAAATCCCAGCCTCGATACCCGTTCGAAAATGGTGTGGGATGACAAAAACATATATTTTGCCGGATTTCTCGAGGAACCGAACATTTATGCCCACCTCACCAAAAAAGATACTGTCATCTGCCATGAAAGTGATTTCGAAATTTTCATCGATGTCGACAGCGATGCCCGTAATTACATTGAAATCGAATTCAACGCCCTGGGTACTATCTGGGATATGACATATGCCAAGGAACTTGATAAAGGGGCCCTCCCAAAAAGCTGGTGGTGGATACCATCCAGCGAGCCGTGGGATGTAGAGGGTATGCGGCTGACGGTGAGAACGCATGGAACGGTGAACTATCCCTTCGATAAAGATGATGGTTGGGCATACGAATGTTCGATACCGTGGTCAACTCTGCAGGAAAGAAGCCTTTCGGGTGAAAAACTGAATCAAAACGGCGCTTCGATGCGAGTGAACTTCAGCCGTGTTCAATTTAATATCAAAGAAGAGTGGCCGATTACCGACTGGACTCCTGTTAAGGGTGTGGACTGGCTCTGGTCACCGATGCTGACTTACCGTGCACATATTACCGAGGCATTCGGTCGGCTTATTATGTCTGAGCGGACGGTAATTCAGTCGAAAGATTGGGAACTGGAAAATGCATTCCCGTTCATTAATCCACCAAAGCCTACAAAGAGTCCCAAAGTCGGCAGTATGGTAAAAATTAAAGGCGGAACCTATATAATCGGTCCCGATGACGAAGATCCGAGCGGTGCATCACCGGCAGGAGAAGACACAATCAATGATTTCTATATTGACCGCTATGAAGTTACCATCGGTGAATACGCGGAATTCCTTAACGCCGGTGGCCATGACGAGTTCTACTGGGAAGACATGACCGATCCGGACTGGTGCGGTATAGTCAAGGTTTCGGATGGCAAATACAAAGTCTATCCTGGCAAGGAACTGTATCCGGTATGCCTGCTCAAGATTGAGGGAGCAAAAGCCTATGCCGAATGGACGGGAAAGCGCCTACCGACCGAATACGAATGGGAAATTGCGGCCCGCGGTAAAGA
Source organism: Candidatus Latescibacterota bacterium (assembly GCA_016927495.1). Lineage (GTDB taxonomy): Bacteria > Latescibacterota > Latescibacteria > Latescibacterales > Latescibacteraceae > JAFGMP01. Next base: position 12,534 of record JAFGMP010000488.1, read on the forward strand.
AGAACGGCTGTATCCGTGGGGAAATGAACCGCCCGATGTTACCAGAGCTAATTACGACTACCATGTCGGACATACGGTTCCGGTAGGTTCCTATCCCGAAGGCAAAACACCTGAGGGTATCTATGACATGGCGGGTAATGTCAATGAAATGATCGACAGGATGTGGGAAGAGTACCCCTGGGGCCAAAAAAGAAATGATGCCGATAAACCGTGCGTTAATCCCCTGTGCCGCGGCGGTGCATGGACAGCGCCTGAAAACATGCTGAAAGCAACATACAGGGATGTGGTTAAATCTCACTTTATGGCGCCGCTTGTTGGTTTCAGATGCGCTAAGGATGCTCAATGACAGATAAATACAATTATTGAAAAGGAAACACTGCTCATGAATTATGACAGTTCGATTATACGCCCTCAGTTAAATAATGCTGACATAAAAAACAGAGGACAGGGAATGTCGGCATCCCGTTTGAGCGCTATCAGGGAAGGACTCCGAACCCTGCACACGCTCGAATTGATGGCCATCACTATTTACCGGTATCAGATAACCGGCGAAGCGACCGAACTGAATCGTCAGCTAACCGCTGCCATGTGTAATGAGATGACACACTATCAGGATTTTCAGATTAAATTGTACGAGTATGGTTTTAAACCGAGTCCGATACGGTGGACATACTGGCTTATAGGTTTTTGGTTCGGTTTTTCCTCACGGCTTCGTGGTAAAAAGGCGATCCTGAAAACCGGGATATGGGTTGAAACGAAAGCGGTACATCACTATGCCGAACTCCTCGAAACAATAGAATGGGATGATGACTCGCGTAAAGTCGTCGAAAAAAACCAATCGGACGAGGACGGGCATATTAAACGCTGGACATCGCTTCTCAATGAAATTTCGTGATTGGGAAAAGCAGATTTGTGTCTGTTGCTTCCGGAATTTGTCATATTACAAAAATGCAGGGACAGGATATATTTTGTCCCTGCGAAAAGAATTGTCTGAACCATGATTCACATGATTACAATGGTTCTGATAAATAACAATCACAGAGCAACCATAAGTAGTTCATATACAAACAACGTACGAAAAATCAGGGCAGACACACAGGTCTGCCCCTACAAATATTATAAACCTTATAACGTATATTATTTTTTTCTTCTACCTCTGTGCCTTCTGCCTTGTCTTTACTCTGGCACTATGGTCTCGCTATCGTTTATGCATTGATTTTCTCGCAGAGAATATTCATACCCTCTTTGAGTTTTTCGATTTCAATTGCGAACGAAACCCGGATGTAATTTTTCGTTGTTTGGCCGAATGTTTCTCCCGGTGCGACAGCCACTTTTTTCTTATTCAACAGTTCGACGGCAAAATCGGTCGAGTTTCTGCCTGTTCGCGAAATATCGATGAGAATATAGAATGCTCCACTTGGTGTATACTGATACAAACCGTGCTTCCTAAGTATATCAACTACCGCGTCACGGCGTTTTTTGTATGCGGCGGTCATTTCCGCAACTGAATCCTGAGATCCCGTGAGAGCAGCTACACACGCTTTCTGGGAAATCGAGCTTGCACAGGAAACAACCGGCTCCTGAAGTTTTGTGAGAAGTTTGGCAATTTTCTCTTCACAGACAGTATAACCGACCCGTAGTCCCATAGCCGCATAACTCTTTGAAAATCCGTAAATGGTAATAATACGGCCATCGTCATTGTACAGACCGGCAGATGAGTGAGTACCCTCGAAAATGATATCCTCATAAATCTCGTCCGAAATTAAAAACAGATCGTATTTTCTCGCCAGTTCGACTGATTTTTCTATTGCCTCACGGGTTATCACCGCGCCTGTCGGATTACCGGGAGTATTGAGGACGAGAACTTTGGTTTTCTGAGTGATAAGTTTTTCCAGTATATCGAAATCTATTTGAAATCCACGTGTTTGATCGAGAGGATAATATACAGGATTCGCACCTATGCATGACATTTGCATGGTATAATTCGGCCACCCCGGATCGGGAAGCAACACCTCTTCACCGGGATCAACAAGGCTGAGCAGAGTTGTAAACATAGAACATACGGCACCCGGAGACACAACGACATTCTGAGGACCGACATTATATCCGTTTTTTTTTATTACTTTTTGAGCAATAGCCTGGCGAAGCTCGGGAATACCCGCACTGTTGGTATATTTGGTGAATCCATCATGCGCCGCGTGGGCTGCAGCCTCAAGTATATGTTCGGGAGTACGAAAATCCGGCTGCCCGACTTCAAGGTGAATACAACCATCGACATCCTCGCTGAGTGCCATTATTTTTCGGATACCCGACGAACGCATAGAATTTGTTAATGTATTAAATGGTTTCATAACTCTCCCGCTCAGTACAATATTTACATCGTGACAATATTATAAGTATTTATAAAACAGAAAAAAATGATGTTATAATAGAATTACAACCATCATTTTTATGAAATTAAAGGAAATTATAAAATAAATAAACGAAAATCAAAAATCAAGCAGAATTTAAATACGAATTACGCATATGAGTGAAGCCCCGACAGGAGGTAATTGACACCAAACAGCGTGAACATGGTAGCGATAAAACCGATAATCGAAATCCAGGCCGCAGTTTTATCTTTCCAGCCATATAATATGCGGGCGTGAAGATACAATGCATACACTATCCATGTAATAAGCGCCCAGGTTTCTTTCGGATCCCAGCCCCAGTATCTGCCCCATGCATAATTACCCCATACAGCGCCAAAAATCAGAGCGCCTATGGTAAATATGGGAAAGCCGATAGCTATTGAACGGTAACTTGCCAAATCGAGAGTTGTCAGATTTGGAAATGTTTTCGCAACGAAAGAACCCTCCGGAGCACGAGAACGTAGCAGATACATAATACTTGCCCCAAAAGCGACTGCAAATGCCGCTTCTCCAATGAATGCAAGGATTACATGCCAGACAAGCCATTGGCTTTGCAAAGCGGGTATAAGCGGTACTATTTCCTTCGGTGTGGATGGCAGCGAAGAAAAAGCCATGAGCAAAAATACCACCGGCAAAATAAAAACGCCGTAGGTCCGGTTTTTCCAGCGACTTTCAATTATCAGATAAAACAGCACAATAGCGCACGAGAAAAAGTTCAGAGACTCATACATATTGGTTACCGGCATGAATCGGGCTGTGACAGATCTGATCACTAATCCGGCGAACTGAAGTCCGAATCCGATTACAAGAATCATTTTCCCGGCTATGACAATTATGCCTTTTTGTTTCCAGAAAGAAATAAAATAGAGTATCATCGCTGCAAAATAACATACGAATGCGAGGTAAAACAACTGTATGTCAAGCGTCTGAGTCATTGTTATTCTCCGATAAACTACCCTTTTTTGTGTCTTTTATAACTTTAGTTATGAAGCTACGGAATTGATCGGGGTCCCCTTTTGTACCGGCGCCAATATATATGGTCCCATTATCATCGTAGACCCAGACGCGTCTGGGACGAATATAAAATGATAAAAATAGTCCTGTCATCATAAGCAGTGCACCTGTCCACATCACGGGGATACCCTCATCCCTGACAACTCCGAGAACAGTGTAATATTCGGGCTCACCAGTAACCTCACCAGCGCTGCGATCAAATTTAATACCGGTCATAGTAAAAGTCAGGTCCATATCATCATGCACCGGCATATTCAGCCCTGGAAATTCTTTAAACGCAAATACACTCCACCGGGTTTCATCATTTACCAGAACATCGAAATGTACAGCAGGACTTTCGATACTAACCGATGATCCGGCACGTCTGAAATCTCTGAAAACATCGGATAGACGTACCTTTAAACTATCGCCGAAACCGGGGATAAGGAATTCATCGCCTTTAACCATATCCACAGTCTTAATGGGCGGTACATCTTCTGGAGTACCCTTCAACCTAATCGCTATCTGAGCCGTGTCATTTTCAGCTGATATCGGCCCTTTTGGTTTCGCACTTCCATAACTTGACTGATAAATGTTAAAACCGTTGAGCAGAAGAGGATGATTTACCTTTATATCCCGTTCGAATTCAGTGCCATCTTCCCTGGTTACATAAACTTTACTGATAAATGATTTAGGTCTTCCGGGATGAGATTCATAAAACTCGACAGTAAATTTTTCGAGGGCCAAAGTAAAGCCTAAAGGAATCGCCAAGTCTTCCGACATGGTAACAACTGATGTCGATTCTCCGTTTTCGAGAACGATATATCCTCTGAGTCCTGTTATGAGACTGACCATTCCTCCGGTTAACAATACCAGAAGGCTCACATGGACAACAGAAGCACCGAGATAACCCATTTTTCCTTTTTCGCCGAAAAGACGGTTTTTTGCCGTAGGTTTCAGGGTAAATCCGTGAGTTGAAAAAACCCGGCTAACAGCATCGAGAGTGGTTCCTTCCAGTGATGTGCTTATATGCATTGCCTGAATAGTCTGTCTGTCTGGTTGAAGATTTGGTCTGAATACAGATAAAAGCAAACGCGGAAATTTAATAACGGAGCAGAGAAAAATATTCAGACCGAACAGCCCCAGAAGTCCGATAAAAAGGGGTGAACCGTATGTTCTGTCAAATCTGAAAACAGTGATAACCGATACAATGGCATTATTGTAGTGTTCACTGTAAAATTCCGGAGGCCTTCCCTGAGGAATGAGTGTGCCGATAACAGCCACGACAGTTATTGTTATAAGCAGAACAATACCGAACTGAAGCGAACTCAATGTCCTTAAAAAACCCGGATTGTTTGTCTGTTTTGTTGTCGACATAAAATTATACTTTTTTGAAAAAGTCATATGTTAAGGATAATATTGAATGATAGCACACTTTATGGTTTTAACCAAGAATAATTATTCCCCGTTCAGGGACAGTAAGTATCATAACCGAGTTCAAAACAATGTAAAATTTTTTTATACATCAAAATGCCTCTCCAAATCCTATATATACACCATTGTTGTCGTTTCCCCGTGCAAAATCCAGACGTATGACAAGATTGTCTTCTTTGTTAAAATACCAACGAAAACCGGAACCGAATGCGCTGTGCCATGTACCGGAGAATAATGAACCGGTATCAGGTCCGACTCTGCCGGTGGCGGCAAAAATACATCCTCCGAACGGTCCGAAAAGCGGAAACCGGAAGTCATGCTGGAAAAGTAAACGGCTCCGGTCTCTGAACCGGTTTTCTTCATACCCCCTCAAACGGTCCTGGCCACCAAGGACAGGAAGCATATAAAACGGTACATCTCCCCGAAATTCTTCTGCCATACCCATGAAAGCAAACACAACATCGGAATAGGGATTTAAAAACTTCCTTGCATCAAACCGCACCATATTACCGGAACCGCCATCATCATGAAATATCAGTCCGCGATATATAATCTGTACAAGGCTGCCGTTGAGTGTGGCAATTGTATTGTCACGGCTGTCCCAAATGACGGAAAAATCCGGTCCGGCATCAAATCTCCCCTTTTTCCATGGGATATAGGAAGAAATAAATATACCGTTTTCTTTATATTTCAGAAGAGTTTCACTATGAAGCAATAAACCGGTTTTTATTTTGAATGATTGAAATATTCTTCGTTCGTAAAAAAAAGTCGATTCGAAATATTCAGGTGTGTAATTTTCGTACTCATCATTATCAGTGTTATTGCCAAATCCGTAAAAAGTTGTGGGATATTTGACATAACCCATGGTCATCAATACTCTGTCTCTATCGCCTGAAAAATAATGATCGACCTCAAATGCAATAGAGAATTGCTTTTTTTTAGTGTATGTAGTAAATGCTTTTATGGTTGACAATCTCTTTCTGTCACGGTTATAACTTTTAAGAACAGCAGCGCCGCCGATAACACCTGTGTCTGTTGTATATCCCAGCACCGGTAAAGCCATTAATGATCTGCCATTCTTAACATGATTATTGTTTTCTTCGGCATCTGCATTGATTGAAAATAAGAGTAGCGTTAATACAACATATAATGTTATATTGCTATTAATGTTCACAATATTCCTTTCATGTAATTTAACATTTTTATGTTATGAACCGTCTCCGACATTGACTTTTCACGGCTTCAAAAGATACAAAAAATTACCTGTGAAACATAATATTTTTCTTAAAAACGATTAATTCAATATATCTTGTATTTAATTATACATTGATTCTCATTAAAGTTATAAGCCATAAGCATTTATTTAACAATAGGTTATGCACTATTAAATTCATATATAAGTTGTGTAAGGATTAATCATTAGTATTATTATAGGATTTATGTAATTTTATTCTTGACAAGCGGGATAATATAGCATTATATTCTTATAACAATAGTAATATTTATAAATTCAACTTACATATCGGGTGAGAATAATATGAAAAAATTGGTAATTCTCGGGGCGGGTACTGCCGGAACGATCATGGCTAACAAACTCGCTCCCCTGCTTAACAGGGATGAGTGGAGCATTACAATCGTAGACCAGTTTGAAACGCATTATTACCAACCGGGTTTTTTGTTCATTCCTTTCGGTATTTATACATGCAGGGATGTAAAGAAATCCAAACGTGACTTTTTACCAAATGGTGTCGAAGTTGTAATGTCGGTAATCGAAAGAGTCGAACCGGAAAAAAATCGTGTTATACTTTCGAACAACGCTATTCTTTCGTATGACTTTTTAATCATAGCGACCGGCTCAAAAATTACCACAAATGAAACCGAAGGCCTTACAGGTAAACTGTGGCAGAAGAACGTGTTTGATTTTTATACCGTCGAAGGTGCTTGCCACATGGCAGATTATTTCAAGCACTGGAACGGCGGTAAACTTGTTATAAACATTGCCGAGATGCCGATTAAATGCCCGGTTGCACCTCTGGAGTTTGTCTTTCTTGCAGATTCGTATTTTACTGAAAGGGGAATGCGCGACAAAGTCGACATTCATTATGTGACTCCCTTATCGGGGGCGTTTACCAAACCAAAAGCTTCCGAAATTTTAGGGAATATGCTTGAAAAGAAAAACATCAGACTGACACCCGATTACAGTATCGAACGGGTGGATAACGAAGAGAAAAAAATCATTTCCTACGATGATAATGAAATTGATTTTGATGTGCTCGTCACCGTGCCGACAAATATCGGAGATGAATATGTAGAACGCAGCGACCTTGGCGACGAATTGAATTTTATTCCTACCGACAATCATACCCTGCGGTCAAAGGATCATGAAAATATTTTCGTTCTCGGTGATGCCACAGACCTTCCCAGTTCGAAAGCCGGTTCGGTAGCCCATTTCGAAGCTGACATTCTTACCGAAAATTTTATCGATGCCATTGATAACAGAGAACTGAGGGCTAAATTTGACGGTCATGCGAATTGCTTCATCGAGTCAGGTTTCGGTAAAGGTATTTTAATCGATTTTAACTATGATACCGAACCGCTGCCGGGGAAATTCCCGCTGCCGGGTATCGGCCCTTTTTCGCTGCTGGAAGAGACCAGAATGAATCATTACGGGAAAGTGATGTTCAGGTGGATATACTGGAATATGTTGTTAAGAGGGTTGGAACTGCCCATTGAATCTAACATGACTTTGGCGGGGAAGAAACTATAACATGGATGAAAGTACAATTCAAAAAAGAATGGAAAACATCGAAAAAAAAATCGATGTAATCCTCGATGAGGTCGAGGCGCAGCGACGTCTCAGGAATGAAATCAGCGACCTTCGGGAAGATCTGATGCGTGTATCGAATGATGTCTTCCGCGATACAATTTACGAACTAGAAGAGCTTTCGGAAACGCTCAACACCGGTGATATGCTGCTTTTGTCTAAAAAATTCCTGCGCAATGTGAACAACATCAAAACGGCTTTTGAACAGCTTGAAAGCGCCCGTGACTTCATCGCGGACTTCAATAAAATCTCCGGCGATGCCTTCAGGAGTTTTCTTGTTAAACTCGATGAACTTGACAGAAAAGGATATTTCGAACTGCTGCGGGAATCGGAAAAAACGCTGGACACACTGGTTGCTTCGTTTTCAGCAGAAGATTTGAGGACGTTGAATGAATCACTTCCTATGATCGTAAATATCCTCAAGAAATTAAGCAATCCTGAATTGATCAGAAAACTCAATATCGCCGTATCAGTTTTCGATAAATATGAATTCGATGACAAAAGCCGTGTATCGACAATTAAATTAATCAGAGAAATGAATGATCCTCGTGTTAAAAAGGGGATGCTCTTTATGCTGGGATTATTCAAAAATGTTGTCAGTGAATTTGAAATAAACTAAAAGGAGAACATGAATATGGAAACCAGAGTAATCAGTGGTAAAACAATAGAAATCGATACCGATGGAAATCTGGCCGACCACACGGTATGGGATGAAAACATTGCTCTTGAACTGGCAAAAGAGCTGGGTATCGATGAACTCACGGACGGCCATAAAAAAGTAATACACTATCTTCGTGATGAGTATAAAAGTTCGGGTGAAATACCGACTATGCGAAAAATCGGTAAAAAGAGCGGTGTGGATATGAAAGAATTATACAAACTGTTTCCGGACGGTCCGCTTAAAAAAGCAGCAAAAATATCCGGCCTACCCAAACCCAAAAGCTGTGTTTAACATTTCCCGGAGGTTTTAATGACCGAAGAAACAAAATATGAACCGATAAAGAAAGTCTCGATCGTCATCTCCAAAGGCTCTCTCGATGGTATTTATCCGGGGCTCATTATGGCAAATGGAGCGAGAATGGAAGGCATCGAAGCAATGGTGTTTTTTACATTTTTCGGACTTGAAACCATCATCAAGAAACGTATGAATAAAATCAAAGTCGCAACAGTCGGCAATCCGGGAATGCACATTCCCACCATTATCGGAGCGATTCCGGGTATGTCGTCATTTGCTACAACGATGATGAAAAAAGAGATGGACAAACTGGATATTCCGCCTGTTGATGAATTCATAGAAATGCTGTCTGCCGCAGGCGCAAAACTGTATGCATGTAAAGCGGCGATGGACATGTTCCATTACAAAAAAGAAGATTTGATCGATGAAGTTGAGGCTATTCTGACAGTTGGTGAATTCTATGAACTCTCTGCAGGAGCACAGATCATCTTCACATAATTATCTGTACTTAAGATTAAAACGCAGATGTTTTCTGTACATGAAAGGAGGATTTGTGAAAATCCGTCTGATAACTTTTTATGTGTTTCTGATTGTTTGTGTATTTTCATCATCCGTTTATGCAACTAACGGTATGAATATGATCGGTTGGGGAGCCCGTATGTCATCGATGGGAGGTGCTTCTCTCGGTATGTTCGGTGATACAAACCTGATGAATTCCAATCCCGCAGGAATAACGACAATTAGCGGACAACGTATCGATGCAGGTCTCGGACTTCTTATACCATCAGTCAGCTATAAAAACGCACTCAACGATATTGACGCTGACACAAAAGTTTTTCCATTACCCTCCATCGGATATGTAAAGACACCTGAAGACAGCCCGTTTAGCTATGGCATTGGCCTTTATGCTCAGGGTGGTATGGGAGCAACGTATTGCGATGTGCATCACAATATATTTCGCTCATACGACATGAATCCGCTCACTCAGGACGCGTACGTCGGCCAGGAATATCATTCCAATATCGGCTATCTGAAGTTGTCTCCGACGATAGCATATCAGATCATGCCACAACTTTCCGCAGGCCTGGCACTTAATGTCGGATATGCAATGATGGAGATGAAGATGCCGTACAGCCTGCCAACATCAGCAATGAAGGGTAGTGTACCGGGTGGTGGCGGCATGACATTCGGAGATATGTTCGGAGTGCCAATGAGCCAGGGCGGTCTTGGATATGAAGAGGTTACCGCCTATGTTGACATGGGTGAAGCGGTCACAGCTTTCGGTTACGGTGCAAAACTCGGACTGCAGTACAGGACAACCGACAAACTCATATTCGGATTAAGCTATACCATGAAATCATCACTCGATTTTTCCGGTGATGTGTCGATGGATATGACCTCCCAATTCGGCGATGCTTATGAGAGAATGGTTATGGGCGCTTTACAGCAGGCAGCGCAGGATCCGAATAATCCCTCCTCTCAGGAACTACAGAATGCACAACAGGGAGTCAACCAGCAGCTTACCGGTATGGGCATCGACATGCAAAAAGGGATGCAGGCAGATTATGATGTCGATATCGAATTCTCATGGCCGCAGGAAGCCGGTTTCGGTACATCGTACAAACCTACCGACCGTCTCACTATCGGCGCCGACATTCGGTGGATTAACTGGAAAGATTCCATGAAGAAATTCAGCCTGAAATTGTCGGGTGGTGCCAATGACAATATCAATGCTATGATGGGGACTCCCGACGGTAAAATGACCATTGAAATGCCGCTTAACTGGGATGATCAGATTGTCCTGGCTTTAGGCGCGGAATATATGGCGACTCCGCTTCTTGCTGTTCGCGCTGGCTACAATTATGGCTCCAATCCGGTGCCGGCAGAAACAGTCATCCCTATTTTCCCGGCAATAGTCGAAAACCATCTGACACTCGGCCTGGGTTATAATATTACCGAAAATGTGACCGTCGATGGTGCCTATGAACTGGCACTCTCAAAGGAACTCGAACCGAAAGACAGCATCATTGCAAATGAGTACGATGGCCATATAAGCAAACTGGGAGAGAACATTCTGCATATTACAGCTTCCTACGAGTTTTAAAACACCTAACAAACAACAATTTACTCACCCCTGTCTTTATCGAAAAAACGTACCGTTGTTAATTACCGGTACGTTTTTGCATTTGAAACAAGTAATGCAACAGATTCCCCTATTATTCACTCAACAGAGACATGTAAAATTACATTAGGTTATTTAAAATTGGAAAAAAGTTCATTTTGTTTTTTTAGGTATTTCACTTATTATATTATAAGCAAATAAATAATAAAAATATCTATTATTAATTTACCTGACTTTTCCCTTGATTTTATACACTACATTCTGACAAGAGCATCGGATTGACTTTTTTGAGAATTTCTTCTTGTTTCTTACTCA
>JAFGMP010000489.1 GCA_016927495.1 Candidatus Latescibacterota bacterium
ACTATTTCAGACAAAAAGTCAACCGTATCGATTTTAATTCGGGAACACTATTGAACGGCAAAGAAGACACAGAGAGTGCCGCAAAGAGATTACTCAGGATGATTATCGATACAGCCTCGGGAAAACCGACCCGAACCGATAAGCCGCAGGATTATTTTCTCAATATCCCCATGCAGTATTTTCAGGCATAAAAGACTTTATTTTTTACTATATGTGAAAGGTATCTAACAATGAAAAAAGGTCGTATCGAAGGTAAAGTAGCGCTCATTACGGGAGGAGCTTCAGGTATTGGCCTTGCAACAGCCATACTATTCCGTGAAGAAGGGGCAGAGGTAATAATAACCGATATCAAAGAACCGGAAACTAATAATGAAATGACATTTTTATATCATGATATTACGGAGGAAGATATCTGGGAAAACATAATCAGGGAAACAATCAGTCGTTTCGGCAAACTCGATATACTGGTAAATTCCGCCGGGATCAACGGTGTTGCTTTTAATCAGCCGCAGGATCCAGAGCATATCAGCATCGAACAATTCAGAAGAGTCATGTCGGTAAATGCTGAAGGTACGTTACTCGGATGCAAACATGCTATCGAAGTAATGAAAAATAACGGCGGCGCCATTGTAAATGTCGGTTCACTGTCAGCACATCTGACTTTACCGGGAATGTTCGATTACGGATCGAGTAAATCGGTAATACGGTATTTAACACGGTGTGTTGCCCTGTACTGTGCAGAACAGGGATATAACATTCGGTGCAATCTCGTAAGCCCCGGAGCTATATACACTCCTCTTTGGGAGAGTATTTTCGGAAATGATCCGGATATTGAGATTAAAAAGCAAGCAATAAAAGAAAAAATACCGCTGAAAGTCTGGGGTACACCGGAGGACGTTGCTTACGCGATACTGTATCTGGCGTCTGATGAAGCAAAATTTGTTACCGGGGCCGATCTTTCGGTGGACGGAGGTCAATTAGTGAAAGGGCAGCCAACAAGAGGGCAATAGAATAAACAAAAAAAATAAAAATATTCAATCCACCCTGCTATATAAACATATTTATATAGTTATTTCTTATATAAAAATCGGCAAAAAATCAACGGTCATAAAATATGACATTTAATATATATCTCGTTTATTAATAATAAGATAAATTGGACATAAATCGTAAAAAATATCGTATTGATTTTTATTTTCACCTTTGTGAAATAACGCTGAAAGTTTAGTATCAATTTTTTGTATTAGAACATTCAATAAAATTCAAAAAGAGTTTCTTTGCTATGGCCGATTGAGGTCTTTCGGATTCGAGTTCTGTCATTATGTCAAGTGTACTCACAATGATCTTTCCTCTGCCGAACGGTATATAAGCTACAGATGTAAGAATATCCTTTCGATGCTGAGCGGCAAGGGCTACAACCGTTTCATTTCCTGTATGTCCGATGTCGAGACCCCAAATATCACTACGATAAAATACCTGGTATTCCCAACCCATAGCCTGAGACACAGGTAAATCTTTCAGTAACTTGCTTTTTCCAACAAACAGGCGTCCTCTGCTTCCGAGATGACCGCTTCCCGAATATTGAATTGACTGATACCCATACACATCATCCAATTGCTGGGCCCAAACATCAGCGTTTTCGAGTACAATAAGTGTTGAACCGTTACTTACCTGTTCCATTATAGGTGTATACAGATTTCTTCGAATTATACCGAAATTATGTGAACCAACAATAATATAGTCGGATTGAGGAGTATCAATTGAAAAATCAGACACATTTTTTTCTTTCGCTGTCTTAAGAAAGTTACGAATTATACCTGTAGTATCCACTACAGCTATATTACCGGAAATATTATCACCATTTATTAAATCAACCGAAAATATCTCATCATGACCGCTGCATTTTATTTCGTTATTGCTCGAAATGTATGCCGTAACTGTATAATAGCCATGGCGCAACACAGACGGAAACTGTACGCCTTCCAGAAGAAGCTGTCCGAATTCCTCGCCACCCGAAATGTTAACCGGCAAGGATTTCGAGAATACCTGATTACGGTCGGGATCGGCCATTTCGATTGTGAGTGTATGTTTCCCTTTGAGATCAACTTGATTCACAATATAAATATCAGCAACCGGGATGGTGCCGACCGGCATTACCTTATCACGTATCTTTACCGCAACATATAACGGCTGGTTATAGTATTTGAGAATCGATGTATCACCTGTCGGGTATCGGTAAGCATCCGCTATATCGCTGTGTGTGGCAGCGCTTGCCCAGCCGTTAAGGTTATAGGCATCGATAACATTGGAGATACGGGCATTTTCAATGATGCGGCCATGGAAATAATGCATATTTTTACCGAGTGCAAGAGTAAGTGCATCCACAGTCGTGAAAGATGATCTGAAACCGCTTTCATCGAGAAATGCATCATATGCATTATACCAGTCGATGAGCTCGCCCTCTCGCCAGCCGTCGCTGGTACCTTTTTTATAAAGTTCTTCCCTAATTTTTCCAAGACGCAGCATAGTGCCGAAAGCACCCTCTTCACCATAAAATATGATTTCATCTTTCGGCACGTGCCGTGTTGAGTCGCCATCAATCACATTAAGCCGCATATAATTTCGGGGATTTCGGTAATAATCGTCAAGATATCCCGGATCACGGTTCCAGTGGTGCTTGTCAAACCAGCCGGAATAATATTCAGTGGAATCGAGAGGTTTAAAAAAGAGCTTCAGGGGATGTTTTTCCAGATTTGCATATTCACGCCGTTCTCTGTCACAATCACCAGTATAGAGTAGAATTCTTGAGGGATCAAGTTTACGAATAAGCGCCATGTTGTTTTTGTCGTCTTCATCTGCCGGGTTATTGTCTTCATTTTTTAGCATATACGCTATAATCGAAGGATATGACCTGTCTCGTTTCACGAAGCGAATCAGCTTTTCGCGCCGTAATGCGCGGGTGGTTTCATCCGGCCACGGTTTTCCACGGTCATCGTTGATACGGTAACCACCTGATTCCCCTGTACATAAAAGGCCATATTCATCGGCAAGTTGGACCAACAGCGGCTGTCCTATTGCGTTATGAAAAGCAATCGAGTTATAACCCATGGCAAGCGAGGAATCTATGTCTTTTTTTGCCCTTTCGGGTGTTGCATACATCCCGTTTCCCGCCCAATAACCCCTATTTACCGTAGCCATCATAAATACACGCTTTCCATTGAGATAGAGACGCTGATCTCCGTTTTTCTCACCGATATCGAACCATCGAAAACCGAACCGCCTGTCCATTGTGTCTACACAGTCGCCATCCGCTGAAGTAACAGTCACTGATGCGATGTAGAGATGCGGATTATGCAAATCCCAAATTTTTGCCTTTGATGCTTTAACATTGAAAGAAATTTCCTTGTCACCTGCCGGTATAGTTTCCGGTTGCTCTTTTTCCCATATAATGTTTGAAGGATTTTTCCATTCATGAATTTTCAGGATCATCTTGCCGTTTCTGGAAGTGTTCGACGAATTATGCAGTGTAATATGGACATCTGCTTCTTTAATTTGAGGCGTATTTTGGACATAAATATCAGTGATATATACCCTATCTACAGCTCTGAGCGTCACTTTACCGGTAATGCCCCCAAATCCCCGAACTATAGGGATCATGTTTTTGCCCCAGGGGAAAATAGTATGAGCGGGCCAACTGAAATTACCACCGGGATCGGTAATTCTGATGTCGAGACGGTTTTCAATGCCGAATTTCACGGCAGATGTGGCATCGATTTCAAAAGGAGTATTACCGATGACATCGTACCCAACCAGTTGATGATTGACGAAAACCTCAGCCCGTAAATTTACAGATTCGAAGGCGATACATATGATTTTACCTTTCATTTCAGGATTTAATCGGAAAGTGGTGCTCCACCATGATACACCACGGTAATCGCCAGCAATTCCGACATTATTTCCGTTGGCACTCCAGAAATGTTCCTCGACTGTTCCCGGAACCGAAACGACTTTTGTTTCAACCTGTTCCAGATTATCCCAGCCAATCGTCGGAGGGTTGACCGGAAGCGAGCCAATAGAAACCGGTGGGAGGTAAATATCATCGTTAATCCACTCTGCATTAAGATCGAGCCATAGCCGCCAGTTTTCACCTGAAAGCTCCTGTTCAAACCTTCCTGGAGCCGCAAAAATAGAAAGAACATTTAGCAGAAGTATAAAGAATCCGAGGCTTATCACAATAAGAGTCTGTTTCATATCAAAAATTCATCCCTTCCTGAAAAATATTGTATGGGCAAAGTTTTACCTAAATTCTATTTTGAAATAGTAAGCATATTCATTAACAGTTTCTTAGCCACGGCGGACTGAGGATTATCCGAAGAAAGTTCCGACAGTATTCTCAGTGTTGAGAGTACGATATTACCGTTACCGTACGGGATACGGCAAAGCGCCTGTAATATTCTGTCATTGTGCTGTGAGGCGAGACCGATTATGGTTTGTACTCCCGCAGGATCGAGTCTTAGCCCCCAGACATCATCGCGGTAAAACGCCTGATATTCCCAATCCATTCCCTGGCTTTGTGGCAAACCTTTTAAAACACTATCTTTAGCGGCAAAAAACCGGCCCCGTTTCCCCCAGTGTTCGCTGCCGGTGTATTGTACCGAATTTCCGAGACGTTCAGCCCACCGGTCTGCCTGATCCAGTATAATCAATGTCATGCCGTTAGCCACCTTATCCAATATTACATCCATTGGCCTTGTGTTTTCTTTTACGCCAAGATTTCTGATACGATTATAATCGTGTTCGCCGATAACCAAAAAGTCAACCGGCTGGTTATCGGGATCATACGAGTTGACCATAACACCCTGAACAGTTCTTAAAAAAGAACTGACAACTCCACTTGTGTCAATAACTGCAATTGAACCTCTTATTTGTGCTGAGGGTTTCCAGTTGACGACAAAAATGTCGTCATAACCTGTCGCTTTAATTTTTCCATGTTTATCAGTTATTTTTGTTATAAGTTTATAATATCCCGGTAATTCAACAGGTGGCAGATAATGGCCTTCAAGCAATAATTGCCCGAATTCCTCGCCACCACTGATTTTAACTTCAACAGTTTTCGTGTTAATGATCTTTCCCATTGGGTTTTTAAATTCAACTGTAAGTGTATGAGTTCCCTTGAGATTTTTTTCATTTACAATATAAATATCGGCTACCGGGACAGCACCTTTCGGTAAAACTTTATCCCTTATTTTCACTGCGACATACAGCGGTTGGGTGTAATGCTGCAGGATTGTCGGGTCGCCAGTCGGGTACCTGTATGCATCGACAAGATCGGTACGTGTTCCGCCGGATGACCAGCCGTTGAGGACATATGCATCAACTTTATTTGAAATTCTTACATTTTCCAGAATCCGACCGTGGAAATAATGCATGTTTTTTCCGAGCGCAAGTGTAAAATCATCAACAGTCGGGAAAGATGACCGTAATTCGCTTTTATCCAGAAATGTGTCATAGGATGCATACCAGTCGAGATGCTCACCTTCACGCCAGCCGTCAGCGCCGGTTCGCGCAAGCTCGTTTTTTATCTTCTCAAGCCGTACCGGTGCTCCGATATCACCTTCTTCACCATAAAAAATAATCTCTTTTTCGGAAATAGGATAGAGTGAATCGCCCATATCTGCAACCGGATCGATAATATATCGTAAGTAATAGTTTGGATTTCGGTAATACTCGTCAAGATAACAGCCATACCGGATGAGATGATAGGGGGATGTCCAGCCGAAATAATAAAAACTTTCATCAAAAGGCAGCATATGCAATTTCATCGGATCATTTTCATAATTAGGAATTTTCGGACTGATGATGCAGTTGTAGGTAACAATTCTCGATGGATCGAGGGTGTGAACAAGTCTGATATTCTCTTCATCAATTTCGGTGGGTTCGGCAAAAGACAGGTCATCGAGATTGAAAATAACCATCGAGGGGTGTGATCGGTCCCTTATAACCATTCGTCTGAGTTTTTCCTGACGCCAACGTTGTGCGGTTTTATCCGGGCCGGGCCTGCACAGGTAGCCGCCCGGTTCCTCGTAAGTAAGAATGCCAATTTCATCTGCAGTTTCAATGGATAGAGGCTGTCCGATGGCACGGTGATAGAGCATCATGTTGAATCCGAATTTTTGAGCAAGCTTCATATCTCTTCGCGCCATCTCAGGAGTCGGGAATATACCGTTTTTAGGCCAGAATCCTCGGGTCATGGCGGCAAAAATGAATACACGTTTTCCGTTTAAGTAATACCGTTTATCGCCATCTTTTTCACCAACGGTGAAGAATCGGAATCCGAAACGCTTTTTCGCTGTATCTGCTATTTTCCCGGTGTCATCTGAAAAAGTTACACAGGCCTGATACAGATGTGGGTTATTAATCTCCCATAATCGGGCTTTTGGTGATGTGACCTCGAATGATACATCACTATACCCGGTGGGCAGGGAGACCGAAATTGTTTTTTCCCAAATAACTGTTTCGGAATTTTTCCATTCGTGAATAGCAAGGCTGATTGCACCCTTAATCAAATTATTTGATGAGTTATTTATTGTGGCATAGACATTTACATTATATGCTTCATCCTGATTCTGAATATAGATATCGTCAATATATACAACGTCGGTCGCACGGATAAAGACACGTCCCGTAATACCTCCGAAACCATGTACCGACGGTACTCTGTTATTACCCCAGTGAAGGAGATTTTCGTCATTCCAGTCAAAAGTACCTACAGGGTCGGTGATCCGTACATCGAGTTTATTCTCACCATTTAATGAAACAGCATCCGTCACATCGATTTCAAATGGTGTATTACCGATGACATCATAACCGACAAGCTTATGGTTCAGGAAAACTTCCGCCCGCAAGTTAACCGATTCGAATAATAGGGTAATTTTTTTGCCTGTGAGTGAAGGATCAAGTTTGAAAGTTCTGCTCCACCAGGAAACTCCGCGGTAATCTCCGGCAATTCCGTTTGAATTACCGTTTTCGCTCCAGAAGTATTCTTCAACCGTACCCGGAACCTTAACTTTTTTGTCAAAAAGCAGTGCAAGATCATTCCACCCGCATGTCGGTTCGTTTACAGGCATGGAAGCGATATCGAAAGGAGGAAGATACAGATCATCGTTTTGCCATTCAGCTTCTCGGTCAAGCCATAGTCGCCAGCAGTTTCCGGAGAGTTCCTTTTCCCATCTTCCCGGTTCAGAAATCGATTGCAAAGGTTGAAGCAGCAGGAAGAGAAATATCAAATATGCAATAGAGCGCCGGCCTGAAACATTCAACATGATACAGTCCCCCAGGAGTTGTCTGTAAAACGGAAAATGATAGTCCTATTAATATGAAAAAAATAATTCAAATCGATTTCAAAATATACGATAAAAATGACAGTGTAAAAGTAAAAAAACTGAAAAAAAACATTGCTGTTGAAAATTGCATCTTTTTGCGTTTATTTTAGTATAAATAAAAAAATATCGGTTAATATATGATTTCGGCAAAACAATAATTCCGATACTCCATCAGATACGAAAGGAATACTAATGGAATTCACCCGTATTGAAGGTATGAATAAAGGGGATGTTCGTATTTTTACACTCAGCACCTGCGCATGGTGTAATAAAACAAAGCGTTTATTAAATGAGTTAGGTGTGGAATATTTTTATATCGATGTCGATTTACTCGGTTTTGACGAAAAAAAGATTGTATTGAAAGAATTGAAAAAATGGAACCCGCGTGTGTCATATCCGACAATTGTGATCAACGAAGAAAAAGTTATACCATCTTTTGATGAAACTGAAATCAGGGAGTTTTTTGAAAATGAAAAATGATCATGAGATTACCGCTGATGCAATTGAAAAGTTATATGTTCGTTTAAAAAGCGAGGCTGAACAATCCGGTTATTTTCTTCATCCTGATGTCGAATTCACAAAAGATCTTGTAAAAGGCTTGCTGTTTAATATGAAAAGGTATGGGTATGAATCATGTCCATGCAGGCTTGCGTCAGGAGAGAAAGAAGAAGACCTTGACATTATCTGCCCGTGTGATTACAGAGATCCTGATCTGAACGATTATGACTCGTGCTATTGCGGATTATATGTTTCCGAGGCGGTTGTTAAAGGAACAAAAACTCTCGGCAGGATCCCCGAAAGACGGCTTCCGCCTGAGGAAAGAATAAGTACAAAAAGCACAGAAAAAGTATTTAATTCGGCAGCGCAGAAAATTCCTGTCTGGAGATGTAAGGTATGCGGATATCTTTGTGCACGGGAGAATCCACCAGAAGTGTGTCCGATATGTAAAGCAAAAAAAGAGCGGTTTGAACATTTCACATGATGAGGTTTAACTTCAGATCAATAATTCAAGATCAATAAAAGATAATCTCCCGGTGTCAATAAGACGTGGAGGGGCGAGGCGTCTTTTGGACTTATCCATTATGAGGAGAATCTGAGGTTTATTAAGGTTGTCTTCATTTATTTTTGCTATAACACCTACGTACCCGATAAAGGAAGTGTCTTTCAGATTTTTAATTTTAACCGTTGTTCCGACCGGAAAGAATGGAATTATAGTTGTTAGAGTTGAAACAATATGTTTATTATAGATGGTACCCGCATCTTTTATAATTTCAGCCACGGCTTCTTCAGGCGTTTTTTGTTTTTCTTTCAACGGATTCATTACCATTTTGTCATAGGCATCGGCAACTGTACATATTTCTGCCAGTCTGTATATTGTTCCTTTTGATTTTCTGGGGCTGGGACTAATTGGGGGCAGATTTTCACCATGCAGTCCGAGAGGATAACCCGAACCATCCTGAGATTCATGATGCTGTTTTATGATCTGGCATACCATCGGAGATGCGTTCCGGCTGTTGTGCATAATGAGGTATCCGAAAACGGGATGCTCTCTTAAAAGCGCATCAGATGTGCTCTTATCTGCTGAATCTTTCATTTGTTCGGTGACCAGTTTACCAAAGTCATGGAGAAATGCACCGAGTGCGAGGTGCAATAGTTCATCTTTTGAAAAACCGTATTTTTTCCCAATCAGGATTGACAGTACAGTTGTGTTGATTGCATGGTCGAGGTGATATGAGTTTTTTGATTTGAAAAGTATGGAATCAAGTGTGGTTGCACCGACGGCAGAAATATCCTTGATAATTTCCTCGACAGTTTTGTTTACCTCACGTGTGAGGTTAATATTTTTCAATGCACCGTCTTGCAACTGATCGTAAATTCTGCTTCGGCTTAAATTGGTAAACTTCAGCATTTTTTTGACATGTTCAGCGCTATTGGCGAGTTTGAATTGAGCTTGCTGCTTTACTGCATCGGAAATAATGTCTTCAGGGATAATATCTTCGGTACCTTTTTCCATTATGTATACATGATTATATCCTCGCGCAATAAGCTTACTTTTGATGTCATCGGTTATACGGAACCCAGCTCCGAGAAGAAGCTTATTATCCATATTATAAATCGATTTACCGAGTACCATATCGCCCTGGATTTTTTCAACAGGTATCAACTTCATCTATTATTTATCTCCATATATACTAATAGTGGGCGTCATCATTAGCAAAAAGGTTTATCAATTATTCATTATGGGATTTTTTTGTTATACGTATTAATTGATATTGCGTTCCACCTGTTGTTATTCGTAAGTTTTAATATAATTCATTAAAATCAAAAAAGGGCAGTGAAATACCACCCCTTTGTATTTAATAGTAGAAATTGATTATTTTTTTATTCCTGTCGTTCCGATTCAGGAATATGGACTACAAAAATAGCCGGATTTTCAAATTGTGATTTGGTTGCCTCAGGGCCGAATCCTCCATTCATGTCGACGACAAGGAAAGAACCGTCTTCACTCAGTTCGATGCCATAAGATCCTGTGGTATTAAATCCATATTTTTCATGATAATAAGGGCCAAGAAAAGCAATTGCCTTCTTTTGTCTTGTTTCAAGGTCATATTGTACCACAGGTGTCCCCAGATTCATGGTTGCACCGTGAGAACCCGGAATGAAATATAGATAACGAAACCTGGGGCTCATTGCAATACTCGCTGTATAAACGCCCGTATCCCAATTAATATCCATGTACTCAGTGCGCTCTTCGTCAGGGTAGAATATGAACATAATACCGTTCTGATCCATACAGTAGAAAGTATTATCAGGAGAACGATATTCCGTATATGCCCTGAGCCTGTTGTTTTTCCCGGTTGCAGGATTGACCGGTGTTGCGCAGGCAAGGTGCCTGAACCGGTTCGTGCGCTGGTCATAACAAATGAATGCATTCTCTTTGGCGTTATCGGTGGAATACAACAGGCCGGTTCGTTCATCGAGAAGGGTTGCACGGAGATTCAGGTCGATTCCGTCAGGCGGGATACCTGCATACAATACTTTACGGTTCAGCACATCATAAGCTAAAAATGCATTACCTTTGGTATATCCGTCACCGACGGCCATAAACACACCTGTCTGCCTGTCGGTAACATGATAGTGCCAACTGTAGTTCAGCATCGGAATACCATGCGGTTCTGTCTTGCCGGTGAAAACGTTATAGGTGAGCAGATAGCCTCCAAGCCAGCCGTGAGC
>JAFGMP010000490.1 GCA_016927495.1 Candidatus Latescibacterota bacterium
ATTATTTGCAATATCGATAATAAAATGTTACAACTATAAACAATATATATGAGATGAGTTATTTATCATAAAATACTATTAAATAGAAATAGGATCATTATTATTAATTGAGCGCATGCAGACACGGAAGTTAATGTTTGTTGGGGATAGGAAATGTATGTCAGAATTTTTTATTAGCAGTCTGTTAATCGATTTCAAAAAAACACCAGGGATTACTCGTTACCTTACATCAAACACATCGAATATTCTGCGTGCTTCTTTGACCACCGCCTCTGGCAGAACAACCACGTCACCGGCAGCGGCGAGTTCTTCATCATATACACCCTGACAGCGAAACCGCTGAATGTAATACCTGCGGCCTCCTGAATTGTATACCGCATGGATTGTATCCATAAGTTCTTCTTCCGAAAGCAGATGCGGATGAAATGTGGTTCGAAATTCATAATCGACTTTTGAGGAAAGGATAAGAGAAATGCTTCGTGCCACGGCAATTCCGGTGTTATGGGCACGGGTAATACGGTCATATATCCTCGGAGGCGCTTTGATGTCCATTGCGACAAAATCGACAAGGTTACGGGCAAGCAAAAGACCGATCATTTCGGGGAAATTACCGTTTGTATGGATAGCAGTGGCAAATCCGAGTTTTTTTATTTTGGTGAGTAAATGCGGGAGTGCGGAATGAAGTGTGGGTTCCCCTCCTGAAATAACAACACCATCGAGGAAACCCGCTCTGCTTTGTAAAAAAGATTCAACTGTATCGGGAGTGATATTGGCATTATTGTCGGCAAATCTGAGCGCGGCGTTGTGGCAATACCTGCAATTCCACGGGCATCCTGCAGTAAATATCACTGCCGCTAATTTGCCGGGAAAATCAATAGAGGTGACCGGTTGGATTCCGGCAACCGGAATGTTAAATATAGTAGATTTTAAAGCTTCCATAACCGTTATTTAATATATATATCCTTTATGTTTGTTCTTAAAATAATTCAGGGACAGTTTAAACCTGTCCCTGAGAATTGAATTTCAAATATAATATACCATTCTCAATCAGTCAATAACATTGCTTTCCATGAATAGAGAGCGATCGGCATATTCACTTTTCTTTCCGATATTGAATTCGCTGACAGGCCTGTAATACCCCATGACCCGTGTCCAGATTTCGCACTGCTGACGTTCCTCATCTTTTAACGTTACTGTGTGTTTGCCAATAAGAGCTTGTACCATTGATTACTATCCTCCATCTATGTAGGTTTATATTGAATCATCAATCGAAAGTTCGGCACTCTTTTTTGCGAGAAGTTCCTGGTCGCACTTGGGACAATATGTGTGTTCACCGTCTATATAACCGTGTTTGGGACAAATCGAGAATACAGGAGTTACTGTAATGTAAGGCACACGAAAACGTTCAAGTGTCTTTCTGACAAGCTTTTTACATGATTCCGCATTGGAAATTCTTTCAGCCATGTAAAGATGAAATACAGTACCTCCGGTGTATTTTCCCTGTAATGTTTCCTGAAGGCTGAGAGCTGTAAACGGGTCATCGGTAAAACCGACCGGAATCTGGCTTGAATTGGTATAATACGGCGCATCGGGAACTCCTGCCTGAAGAATATCGGGATACCGTTTCTTGTCTTCTTTTGCAAAACGGTATGATGTACCCTCGGCGGGAGTTGCCTCGAGATTAAACAGGTTACCTGTTTCCTCCTGGAATTCAACAATTTTTTGCCGTATATGGTCAAGTATCTGGCTGGCGAAAGCATGACCCCGTTCATCGATAATGTCATAGCTGTCCTTTGTAAAATTACGAATACATTCGTTGATACCGTTGACACCTATGGTTGAGAAGTGATTCCGTACATTTTTCAGATATCTTTTCGTATAAGGGAAAAGTCCGCTGTCAATAAGCCTCTGAATCACTTTACGCTTTACAATAAGCGCCTCTTTCGCCAATTCGAGCAAATTGTCCAGTTGTGTGAACAGCGCATCACTGTCACCCTGTGCAAGGTAGCCGAGACGGGCGCAATTTATTGTAACAACTCCGATAGAACCGGTCATTTCAGCCGAGCCGAACAAGCCGTTACCTCTTTTGAGAAGCTCGCGAAGGTCAAGCTGCAACCGACAGCACATCGACCGTACCATATTCGGCGAAAGATCGGAGTTGATAAAATTCTGGAAATAGGGTATTCCGTATTTGGCAGTCATTTCGAAAAGGGGAACAGTATTGGGATGATCCCAGGGAAAATCGGGTGTTATATTGTATGTCGGGATCGGGAAAGTAAACACACGGCCTTTTGCATCTCCATTACTCATGACCTCGATGAAGGCACGGTTGACCATATCCATTTCATCCTGAAGTTCACCGTAAGTGAAGTCCTGTTCTTCACCGCCGATTACCGGTTTCTGCCAGCGCAAATCCTCTGGACATACCCAGTCGAATGTGACATTAGTAAACGGCGTCTGGGTACCCCAACGCGAGGGAACATTCAAGTTGTATATAAATTCCTGTATATGCTGACGAACCTGTTCATAAGACAGTTTATCCACACGGATGAACGGCGCAATATAGGTGTCGAACGAACTGAATGCCTGCGCTCCGGCCCATTCATTCTGAAGTGTGCCCAAAAAATTCACCATCTGCCCGACTGCGCTCGAAAGATGTTTCGGCGGTGATGCCTCGACTTTCCCCGGAACGCCGTTAAAACCTTCATGCAGAAGGGCTCTGAGCGACCAACCCGCACAATATCCCGACAGCATATCGAGATCATGAATATGGAGGTCGGCAGCACGGTGGGCTTCACCGATTTCCTCGCTGTACACATGATTGAGCCAGTAATTTGCAATAACCTTGCCGGAAACATTCAGTATAAGTCCACCCAGGGAATAACCCTGATTCGCGTTGGCATTAATCCGCCAGTCTGCACGTTCGAGATATTCGTTGACAGATGACGATACATCGACGACGGTTTTTCTATCCTGACGAAGTTTTCTGTGCTGTTCACGGTAGACTATATATGCACGGGCGGTTTTCAGGTGGTTGGATGAAATGAGGACATGTTCGACAATGTCCTGAATCTGTTCGATACCGGGAATGCCTTTACGATAGCTGTATGAAAGTACCTTGATGACCTGTACTGTGAGTAACTCAGCCTCAAACTGGTCGAATTCACCTGTGGCATCGCCCGCTTTCGCTATTGCCTTACGAATTTTATCAGGATCAAACGGAACGCGCCTTCCGTCACGTTTCCTTACCTCGGTGAACGGAATGGTGAATTCAAATCTCATTCTTGCCCCCCTCTATCGTTCATTGTGGAAAATAAACAGGTTTTCCACATAATTTTCACAAGAAATCAACAATATATTGTATTTGGAATTGGTGGAATACAACGTGTTGTACAATATTATTCAATTTCTTTTTTTTCGCAAGAGATATTTAAATTTTTTTTGATACACCTAATTGCTTGTAAATATTGAAAATAGAAAATAGCACAAGTATTATCAGAAATTTATAATTTACCAAAAATCAACCTTTTTTTTAAAAAATCTAAAAAATAAAATCACGCAATAAAATGAACAATTTTCTACTTATTTAAATAACTATTTAAATCTTTTTATGTTTAAAAGTTCGATAATTTACCATCCTGAGTTCATATAATTTATGCATTGAAATGTGTTTTTTAACATATTTCAGGACAATATACTTTATAACTGCCTTATAAAATATATAATCGTATATCCTTG
>JAFGMP010000491.1 GCA_016927495.1 Candidatus Latescibacterota bacterium
TATAAGTATTTGATTATCCTCTGTATGTCGAAAAAAATTAGGAAATACGGTCGGTATATTATAATTGCAATATCTGGTAATAAACAAAATCTAATAAAGTGTTACAATAGAAAGGAGACGCCTATGAAAATATGATAACAATAAGAAAAACAAGTTCTTGGGAGCACATTTAAAAAGAAAATTTTGTTTGAAAGGGAAAAATCATGAAGAAAATAAGTTTTGCTGTGTTTACTTTGTTTCTCTTTTCATCAATCGTGTTTGCAGTCGAATTTGTTCCTTCTGTTATGAAAGTTTCTGCCCCGGAAAATGTCCAATACAGTTTCAATGGCAATGAACTCACCATACCGGTCACATTAACCGGAACACGTGGTTCTATTACACTTCTTGTATTTACCAAAGATCAGGCTGATAATATTAATATGGTACGGAACGGCTACCTCGGATGGCACAGGGTCAATAAAATTGATACCTGTATTTATGCCGGTTCGCCTATTCCAATGGATATCGGATCAAATAATCTTTATTGGAGTGGGAAAGACAACGATGGCAAGCAAGTTCCTGATGGAGTTTATTCATATTATCTTTGGGGTTATGATTCATTCAGTGAACGTAAACTCGTGACACGTTTTATCGATGCTGCCGCATGGAAGAATGACAGACTCGTTGCAAAAGATTATCAGGGAAATATGCTCGCCAAACCGGTTATTTATGGCGTTGACGAATGGTCTTCCGGCGGTGATGAACAGGGTCCGATCAGCCGTACAAAATGGATAATTGGCAGCGATCCCGAAGATGAGGCCAACATTGAGACAACGACGTATATGGCCTATTATGATATCTGTAAATACACTCCTTCACCGTATGAATCTGATATGTTTTACATTTTTACCACCGATAATAATCTTTTTGGACATGTCAGAAAATACCAGTATGTACCAAATGGTGAGTCTATTCTTGAAACCTCATGGGGAACTGATGGTGAATTTACTTTCAGTATACAAACAGGTGCAGGTTGGTGGGTGAGAACACAGTCTTTCGACTATGGCGGCGATGACCTTCTTGTCGCAACAAATACAGACCATCAGGGAATATCGACGGTTGCGGATCTCGTATTTGTCGATGCGCAAGACGGAACGGAAGCTTATCGAATCGATCTTTCCGAATGGTGGATCAGCATCGAGAGCGGTGAGGCGGGGGGACAGCAATCAGCCGGACCGAATCGTCTCGATTACAGAAACGGACTGCTTTATATGGGATCACACAGTTGCTGCTGGAAAGAGGTTATTGACACAACTGCCGATCCTACAGACGAAGAAGAATATATGCGCTGGATGAACGGCAACGGGGATTATACCGGTGATTTGAACTTTTTGGAAGATGCGGAAATGCCATGGGTTTGCAACGACTATAATTCCAATCCGTTTATGTATCAGATTTCAGCGGACAATAACGGTTTCGTGTGTTTCCCCTGCTTTGACATGGGAGCGGTATCATTCGGTTTGATGGCTCCCGATGGAACCGGTCTCGGATATCATGCTTTTGCAGGCGACAGCGCCGGAGAAAGAGAAGACAAGGGCGAAATCATGTTCCTTTGTGATGATACGGCTTACGATGGTTTCTACACCGACAATAATACTGGCGTTTCCGAAACAATCAACAAATCCGGATACTGGTTTGAAGCCTGCGATTCGTTCAAGGGTGTCATATCCAGCAAACCTGTAGCTGTTGATGCTGATGCGCCGGCGGCTTTCACCGTTGGTCAGAATTCACCGAACCCGTTCAATCCCAGCACTACCATTAACTTTACTACTGAAGTTGACGGTAATGTATCTATTGAAGTCTTCAATATGGCAGGTCAGAAAGTTGCCACGATTATGAGTGGTTTCATTACAGCAGGCAACCATTCGACCACCTGGGAAGCATCCGGTTTATCGGGCGGTGTATATTTCTATACTGTGAAGAGCGGTAATGCATCGAAAACAATGAAGATGACATTGCTCAAGTAATTTCATCGCTTAATTACGTATGAGTGAAAAGGCCCGGTGTTTTTTCGAAATAATCCGGGCCTTTAAGATCAAAGTATATTTTAAGGTGTATACGTATGACGGATATTTTTATCAGGATTTTAACGTTATCAGGTTTGATATTTTTATTTACGATACCGGTTTTCTCCCAAGATACACCGAAAGGAACAGCATGGATTGACTGTCATGGTTATTCAAAATGCATTCAACTTTTTAATAACGATACGAAAGTCGTTCTTGAACCGAATTGCGGCGGCAGAGTCATCGAGTATTCCCTGAACGGGCAGAATTCGATTTTTGTCGATCCTGCTCATGATGGATGGATGTATACACCGGGGAAAAGAACAATCGATCCGTGCGGTGGCCGTTTAGATATCGGACCTGAAATGACCATTCCGAATCATAATGATATCTGGGTGGGGACATGGTCAGCAGAAATTACAGGGCCGTATACGGCGCGGTTAACCAGTGTAAAAGATAAAGCAACCGGAGTTCAACTTATCCGGGAATTCAAGTTGAATGCCGATAATTCACATCTGAAATGTACTCAAATCATTAAAAATATCGGTAATGAAACCAAACAGTATTATCACTGGAGCCGCACATTAGCCGAAGGTAACGGTATTTTTCTTGTCCCGCTCAATCCTGATAGTCGTTTTCCCAGAGGGTATATTATTTACGGACCAGGGCCGGTAATGAATTATGATTGGCGTGATCCTCAAAATGTTGAGGTCAGGGATGGATATTTGATTGTAACCGGGGAACCGCCTCAACCGCAAATCGGTCTTGATTCATATGACGGATGGCTGGCATATATCACACGAGGTAATCTGCTTTTTATAAAAAAATTCCCGATGTATCCCGATAGGATATATAGCGATATGGCTGCCACAACCGTAATGATATACTATTATAAGGATAAAATGTGCGAGTTGGAGCCCATGGGACCGCGTGAAACTATCAGGCCGGGTAAAAGCGTTTCATACACCGAGGATTGGTGGCTTTTACCCTATGAATATCCAAAGGGGGGAGTTAAAATTAATCCTTCTTTAATTAAGGAGATGGTTTTTACAAAAACAAAGTGATTCGATGGAGGTGTCATCATTCAAAAATGTTAATGATACACTGTCTATCCTTTTTATCATTTTTTTATCGGAACACATGTTCCGTTTTTAAAAGGAAGGCATAAAGTGTTTAACCGCAGAAATTTCATTAAAACATCTTTTCTGGCAAGTAGTACAGGTTTGATAAAACCAGTACATGTATTTGCCGCTCCTGCCAGAAAAGCTTCAGAATATTTCGGTGTCCATCCATTTGTCGAACAACATCCGGAAGCAGTCTTTATTATGCGGACACATGTTGATTACAAGACGAATTCTGAGGCGTGCAAACAGGTCGGTTCCGATTTTGGTCGGTCGGTATTAGTCCCCATGGACAATACCGGTACACCGGTATCCAGCATCATTGCGACTAAGGCAAATCTCACTGCCCACAACGCAGTAGATGAGAAGAATGGCTTCACCCTTGAAGATACTATGGGGATCTGCACCGATGTATTTTTCGTGGAGGGTATGTTTAATTCATTAATGGAGATGGGTGTATCGGGTAAAAATATGCACTCGCGCGACGTCAATGGCACCAGAGTTATAGAGCCTCGCGGGTATGTTGCTATGGCTCAGCGAACAGGTGCAACTGTTGCCGGTAGAACGACCCGTATTAGAACAGAGGACGATGCCAATGATGCCAGCACATTTGTCTGGAAAGAGACTCCCAATGGCGTTGTCTATGAACAGATCCCCTATCTTTGGCCCATCAATGCTACGAACGCATGGAACATCAATCTGGCCAAATTCAAGGCCCACGAGATGGGCCTGACTCTTACCTGCAAGAATATACAGGGTACAAATGCATCTCCATTTCAGGGATATTGTCAGAAGTGGGATA
Source organism: Candidatus Latescibacterota bacterium (assembly GCA_016927495.1). GTDB lineage: Bacteria > Latescibacterota > Latescibacteria > Latescibacterales > Latescibacteraceae > JAFGMP01. The sequence continues at coordinate 3,969 of JAFGMP010000491.1, forward strand.
ACATCGACAGAATGCAAAAGCTTGAAAAGGAAATAAAAAAACAGGTTATCAATCCTAAAATACATGATGTCATCAATCCGATGTTTGATCGGCATAAAAGAACAATCCCTCGCTTCGATGTCCCGGAATTCCCGGCGAGTGAGGGTCTGGCTGCGGAACTGTTGACACAGTACGACCCTCTCTGCATGGAAATGTGGGCGCACAGGACAATTGATAACATGGCATCATCGGATTACAAACTCCATGTTATCGAGGGGATTTACGGACGCGACGGTGATTTCAACTGGGGTCCTAATCCGTATGGTTTTGATGATAGCAGAAAGCCCATAGGTAGAGCCTGGGACTATATGACCAATATCGTAATATTCGGCAAGAATCCGTATCTTGTCGATAACATCGGCCATTGGTTAGGAGGTCATGAACCGGGAAATTTTGGGCTTTTCCACATCGCTATGGAACGCGGAAAAGTCGATATGCTGAATCCAATGAATATACCGGTTTACGAATGGCAGGATGGTATTGCGGTAAGGCGCCCGCTGACAAGCTTCACACGTACACCTCTTAAGTCGTTTTATCTTCTGAAGCATCAAACGAATGAGCCGTTCTGGCATCTATGCGATGAACCGTTCGATTACAGTACCGTTCCCGAAAAGAAGCTCAGCATTCCCGCACAGCCGGTGACACGGGTACTCAACCAGCATTATCCATCCGCGAACAATTCGCAGCTTGCCATCGAATTCAGCATTCCCGAGAAGGGGAGAGTGTTTGCTGAGATTCTCGATAGTGCGGGTAATAACCTCGAGGTTATTACCAACGCCATTTGTGATGCGGGTTATCATATGGCCGCCTGGGATACTGCAAATTATGCTTCGGGACAGTATCAGTATCGGCTCAGGTATAATGATTACAACGAGGTAAAGGAGGTAGTACTGAAAAAAGCGTGATCGAAAAAAAGTAATATTCAGTTTTTAAGTTTGAAAGAAAAACAGGGATTTGATGGATCAAATCCCTGTTTTTTTAGAATTGGAATATTATGTACACATTCGCATGGAATTATTTTTCTTTAATCAATCCATTCAATCGTGCACTTATAATTTTATCCAAAAAATAATACGAATCTAATTGCTCTATGCCCTGATTACAATATCCTTTTTTTCTTCATGGTTACGGGTCTGGAATGTATATGTATAGTTACCCGCCGGATGGTTTTCTATGTTCCAGACAGCACATCCCGGCCCTTTGTATACGAATCCTTTAAGGATACAATCGACATACTTCCCGTTTACATCGAAAATATCGATACGGGCATAGTCGGAATCGGGCGTTGTGTATTCAATCGCGACAGTAGGATTATTTTTGCCGGGGCGGACTTTATCGAGTACCCGTGAACCCGGTTTATACGAGCCTTCGAGTTCTCCCTGTGCTATGGCCGAATAATCGAACGGTTCGTTGTACATATAGTAGACATTCCCTTTATTGCTGTCGCCTTCTTTTTTGGGGATATAATTGGCACGTATCGGTGTCTGCGTGAGTTTTTCAAGCGGTATACGGGTAGCGTTGCCGTCCTCCCAGAGATAGACAGGAACTTTTCTCGGATCGAGGACTTTTGATAAGTTGCGTTCCATTGCAATGTGGAAAAATCCGAAGTTACCCGGCTCATGGCCGCCTAACCATGTGCCGACGTTATCGACCAATACGGCATCTTTACCGAACATGATAAAATTAGTCATGAAATCCCGTGCTTCCGTGACTCCCTTTGTATTATGACGCGGCGGATTCGGGCCTCGGTGGAAACACCCTTCACGACTGCTGATTGCCTCGACAATTGCAAGCCCCATTTTTGTCGAGGATACATTGTCCAGCGTTCTGTTGCACCAGATTTCGCTAGTGTTCTTGAAACCGTAGAAATCGTAGCCCTTGTCCCACAGGAAAAAGTCCTGATCGAGATGCCGTTTGTATAAATCTTCCATTTTTTTTACGACATTCGGCACCAGATGCTCATAATTCAATTTTTCAAGGGCCATGGAACCCTGACAGAATCGCTGATATTTGTTGGCAATACTTCCCTGATGGTTTTTACAGGAGAGTGTCATACCACTCATGTTGCACTTAAATTTGCCGATGTTGAGATAGAATGTATCAGGAGCGTTTATTGGCCAGAGATGTGGAATTTTTTCATGAATTTCCGGATTCGGTACATCTGTCCAGTGGACATTTTCTTTGGGCATTTCACGGACGTCTGTATTTAAATCCCGTAAATCGGCGCCGGTACGCTGGCACATGGCTGTCCACATTCGCGGTTCAAAGCACTCCGGTCCGTTAACTTCCCTGATATAGAACTGACCAGAAGACAGGCCGAGATCTTTCATCGATTCGATCATGCCCTCAACAAAATATGGGTCGGTGACGATACCGTGGCCGTATTCGAGTGTGAAACCGTCATTGTCCCACATAGATGCGGTAAGATTCGGTTTGATGGGAATCATGTGTGTGACCGGAATTCCGCTATTATCGGAAGGTACTAAAACCGATCGCGCAAACCGAACGCCGATTTCTTTTTTTGCAGGATGATTGGACAACCGATCGACATCCGTTTTCATGATGAATACGGCTTCGGGATGTTCCTCGATGAAAGGGTGAACGTTGAAATATCCTGATGGATTATTACGCTGTAACTGCTGGGAAAAAACAGGTTTTACCATACTCAGAGCGCCGAGTGCTGCTGAATTCTTTAAGAAACCCCTGCGATTATTCATAAACAATCCTCTGTTTTGTGTATTTTGTCAGTTATTAAGCAATTACATCAAAAATAGAATTCGATAGCATTAATATTTTATATTCTTTAGACTTCCGAATCTGAAAACGGTTTTTAAAACTTTTCTGAATTATCCTGGTCAACTTTGTTTTTATCAGAAAGATCAGATGAAATATACATAATAAGAGCTATATAGATTACAAGATATCAATTTTATCAATAATATTAAATTATTTACTGACAACAGCAATGGCGTTCGATTCGATAAGTTGCTGCGGCCCATACAGGTTCATAACCTCTACACAGGTCATACCCTGAAGCCCTTTCGGGAAGTATTCACGAATGAGTTTTCCCAAAACCGGTTCGTAATCACCCGCCTTGTTACCACCTGCATCGGTATCGACAAAGTGCTGTAGAAATACCACATCATCCATTGTCGCGCCATAATTTGTAAGAACCGTTTTCATATTGTCAAGCGTCTGCCTTAGCTGTTCTTCAAAATTTTTGCCGGTCATAAGATCCTCAACGGGCATGCCATTTGCGTCAAGCTCGGTACTGTGCGATAACTGGCCCGCCAGGAAAATCATATTTCCGACCTTGTTGCCCTGTGCAAAAGAAAATTCTTTTTCCCATGCAACACCAAAGCCAAATTTCTCGGGTTTAAAAGTGTTCTTGTATTCACTTTGTACCTTTAATGCCTCTTCGCGTGCAATTGCACGAAAAGCATCTTCATTGTGCCCGCAGCTTGAAACAATCATAACCGCAAGGATTAAAATGAGCAGAATAAAAATATTGTTTATATGTTGCATGAGAATTACCTCCCATTAAAGATGATAAAAAAATGTTGAACATCTAAATATTGTTATGTCCTTTTATATCTGACGGCTTTGATTTGTTTTGAAAACATGGTGCTAAAATTATGAAATTTGCAGGTAAAGTCGTTGTATTCAGGGACTCTGCCCGTATAATAAAAACTGAGTATTATTCCTGTGATAATTCCAGCAGATTTAAAAACAGCTTCTTTGCCACTGCCGACTGTGGTGCATCGGACGATAGGTTCGGTACTATTTCCAGAGTATTCAGAAAAATCTGGCCGTTGGCAAACGGAACCCGTGTCAGCGCATGCAAAACTTCCTTACGGGATGGTGTGGTCAATCCGGCAATCATTTCTGTTCCCAGCGGATCGAAATTAAGCCCCGTCAAGCTCCTCGGCTGATAAAATATCTGGTATTCCCAGTTCATAGCCATTGCCTGTGGAAGTCCTTCGAGATATTTGCTTTTCCCAACAAATAACCGACCGTTTCCCCAGCGGCTTGTGTTATAATAGTAGATAGCTTTTCTATCCAGCATTTCCGCCCAGCTTTCGGCATTATCGAAAATGAATAATGTCGCACCGTTCGTCACCCGTTCCATAATCTCGCTGTACATTCTCCGCGACCGTCTGGTCATGGCATGGGGGCCAACCACTATAAAGTCATAGTCTTCTTCCGGCCCTGACGGATTAAATTCGGGGAGGGTAATCCCCCGTGTTTCTTTCAGGAAGGCATTTATGGTGCCGGTTGTATCGATTACAGCGCCTTTTCCTTTCAATCCCGGTCCGTGCATGTAATCCACAATCAGGATATCGTCAAAACCGGAAGCTTTAATTGCATCTTTCTGCAGAATTTGTGCTTTCAGATTGTAATGACCGGCCTTATCGAGTGCGGGTAATTGTACCCCTTCGACAAGGAGCTGTCCATATCGGTCACCGCCCTCGATATTCACCGCATAATCTTTTGAAAATATCACTATTCCGTCCGGATCATACAGTTTGGTTTCAAGTGTATGTTTACCTTTGAGATTTTCCTCATTGATGATGAAGAAATCGGCTATGGCAGAACCGCCCGAAGGCAGCACTTTTTTTCTCAATTTTACTGCCACATACAGAGGCTGAGTATAATGGGAAAAAACTGCCGGGTTTGAGGTCGGGAACCTGTACATATCAACTAAATCGGTCCGTGAACCACCGGCGCCCCAAGAATTGATATTATACCCGTCGACAATATTTCCGGCGCGGCAGTTCTCGATGATACGGCCATGGAAATAGAGGGTATTGATTCCCAGAGCCACGGTGAAATCATCGACCGTGGGGAATACCTTCCGCAGGCCGCTCCTTCTGAGGAAATCATTGTATGAATTATACCAGTCGAGATGTTCTTTCTCACGCCATCCGGTTGAACCGGTACGGTCGAGTTCTTCCTTGATTTTCTGCAGGCGCACCATGCTTGACATGTCGCCTTCCTCACCGAGATAAATGATCTCATCCTTGTCGAGAACGGACGCTGAGTCGCCCTGAACAATCGAACTCCTCAAGTAAAACCGTGGATTGTTATAATACTCATCAAAATAGCCGCCGGGCATCCAATGATGGTGATTCCACCAGCCATAATAGTGAAGCTTGTCATCGAACGGCCTCATATGCATCTTGAACGGATCCTCGGGGAGTCTTTCCGTCTCCGATATGGTACGGTTCCTGTCGCTGTTGTAGGTGACAATTCGAACCGGATCGAGTTCATGAATCATCCGCATATTGTTTTTGTCATCTTCACTCGGAGGTGTACCGGTTTCACATTTCATCACATAGATTATCAGGGAAGGGTAGGAGCGATCCCTCATTGCCATACGCCGTGCTTTTTCACGGCGCCATATTTGTGTCTGCGCATCGGGATTATCATCGCACCTGTATCCACCAATACCCTCGTACGATACAATTCCGACCTCATCACATGCCTGAATCGCATATTCACAGCCGATTGACTGATTCATGAGAAACATGGTGAAACCCATTTCCTGCAGAAGGTCCATGTTGCGTTTTAGCATTTCCGGAGTAGGGAACATACCGTTTTTCGGCCAGAATCCACGGCACATCGGGGATAGAATAAATATGCGTTTCCCGTTGAGGAAAAACATCTCATCTCCGTTCTTTTTCTGTATATCGAACCAGCGGAAACCGAAACGCTGTGTCTCGGTGTCGATGATGCGTTTGTCGTTACCGGTAAAGGTCGCTTCGGCCACATACAGGTACGGATCACGCTGCTTCCATGTTCTTGCTTTGGAGGCTTTTACATACACCGGGATGACAGCGCCCTCCGAAGGTACAGATGCGGAGACGGTTTTTTGCCACAGCACATCCGAGGGATTCTGCCAGTCACGGATAACAAGCGAGAGTTGACCATTCTGTGTTGCTCCCGATGTGTTGTTGAGGGTGATGAATGCCTCCACCTCGGTGACTTTGGGCTTGTTCTGGATGTAGAGGTCATTGATACATACAGCATCGACGGCTTTGACATACACCCTTCCGGTGATGCCGCCGAATCCATGATATGCGGGTACCTGATTTTTACCCCAGGGGTACCATCGGTTGTTGTTCCAGTCGAAATTGCCAACCGGGTCGGTGATTCGTATGTCGAGAGTGTTCTCACCGCCGAAGCTTACGGTATCGGTGATGTCGAGTTCGAACGGGGTGTTGCCGATGACATCGTACCCGGCAAGTTTCCGGTTCACAAAAACCTCGGCGCGCAATACCACGCTGTCGAATTTCAGCAAAATCCGTTTGCCGCTGAGCGACCGGTCAAGAGAAAAGGTTGTGCTCCACCATGACACACCGCGGTAGTCGCCGGCCTCACCCACAGGATTGCCGTTATCCTGCCAGTGATATTGTTCCACGGTGCCCGGAACCGCAA
>JAFGMP010000492.1 GCA_016927495.1 Candidatus Latescibacterota bacterium
AAAATTATATGTATAATCATTACATTAAAATTTTGTACAATATATTAAAAATTATGAATAATTGATATTTTTCATTGTAAGTCTTCTCCTTCGCTATTTAAAATTTTTTTTTCATATTCCTTATAACAATCCGGACAAAATCCGTGTGTAAATACCGCATCTGTATGATCGGTAATATATACTTCAATAGGAATCCACTCATTCCTGAAACGTATTCTTTTGCAATATGAGCAAACCGGTAAAAATCCTTCGAGATATTTAATCATTTTCAAATATCTGTATGTGATTCTTAAAATTGAAATTCCGAGGATTAGTACGCATACGGATTCGAATAAACTTTCAGTGAGATTAACAGGTGTTTGATCAACACCAAACAACACATGAGGAATATCAAACAACTCATCAATCCATAATATCAAAATTACCGAAACGAATCCAATAATCTCGTAGAAAAGAATTTTTTTTTCAACAATTTTGTTTTTCATGATATTCTCCTGATAACAGTATCATTTATATTTTTTTCATTATATTTCAAACCACTTTTTCAGACGCTTAATCAAAACATTCTGATTTTCGGCATGAAGTGAACTTCCGGGTAGCGAGCGCCTGAATAATGCACCATATCGTGTAGTCTGTACACGTTTATCCATAATGATGATCACACCTCTGTCATTACGGTGCCGAATCAGTCGGCCTGCCCCTTGACGCAACTTAATCGCAGCCTCAGGTACGGAAAACTCGATAAAGGGATCACCCCCGGATCGCTCTATTTCTTCCATTTGCGCCTGAACGACAGGGTCGGTGGGGACAGCAAACGGCAGGCGGCTTATAACAACAATTTCAAGAGAGTTACCCGGAACATCGATTCCTTCCCAGAATGAATCGGTACCAAGTAACACTGATGATGGTTCCTCACGAAAGCGCCGCAAAAGCTGACTGCGTGAACCATCTATACCTTGTGCCAGAAGCGTTATGCCACTTTGCGTAAAATGTTCCTTCAAACTATTGTAGGTACGGTTGAGATGGCCCCATGATGTAAAAAGCACAAGCATACCCCGTCTGATTTCACGTGCTGTCTGCAAAATGATTTCATTCGATTCATCAATAAATAAACTCTCTTTGGGACTCGGTAGAAATGCGGGTATGAGAACAGCCGATTGACGGGTGTAATCGAAAGTTGAAGATGCTATAAATTCCGTAATTCTATCCCTGTGATCGTAATTGAGGCCAAGTCGTTCACGTATATATGAAAAATCACGTGCCACCGTAAGTGTTGCTGATGTCATAATTACCGTTTCCATATGGTCATACAGTAATGTCGCCAGTTTTTCGGCCACATCGAGCGGTGCACTATTTATCTTCAATCCGAGAGGTGATCCGGTTTCTGAGTATTCAAACCAGAAAACATTCCTTCCAGAAGCCTCAGTTAAAAAAACGACGTCATTATTGAGTTCGGCAATATGCTGCCGAATTTCTTCAAGGTCGATGAGCATATCATCCTTGTCTTTCAGCTGATTAGATGTAATTCCGGACAGAAAATTAATGATATTGCCAACTATCGTATTTAATTCAAATACTGAAGCTAAAAAAGAATCGATGTAATCACGGCATTTATTAAAAACCGGAGAATTTTCCTGATATCTCAGTTTCCCGGAATGGTTATTCTTTTTTTTCTCAGCTTCCAAACGAACAGCCGAATCCAGATTTTCGAAAAGTTCGATTGCCGATGCCCGAACATGTTTTACCATATCAACAGCAGTATCGAAAAGTGACTCATTGACTGCAAATTCAGGCCACCCTTTTATAAGTTCCTGTATCCATTTTTTTAATCCGGCAAAATACCCATGTTCTCCTTCCTGCGATGAATAGAGGGGATTCAATACACGGCGAACACGATAATAATTACAGGAGATTCCCAAAAACCGGAGAGCTACTCTCTCAATATTATGCGCCTCATCGAAAATTATACGGTTGTACTGCCCGAGAACACCACCGTCTGATATCATATCGGAAAAAACGAGTGAATGATTAACAATGACGATATGTGAATGTTGAGCAGCCTTACGAATCCGCGAGACAAAGCAATTGTTCCATGAAGGACATCGCGATCCACGGCAGGAAGTACTGTCCGAGTTGATGCGGTCAAGCAGTCCGCTCTCGAAAAGCATATTGAAAAAGCCAGTTTCCGACAAATCTCCGCTCCGTGTTTCCTGAAGCCAGGCTGCTACAGGAAGTAGTAAACTGCGCTCCTGCTTATCTAAAAAACTATCAGAAGAATCAATGAGTTTTTTCCAACGGTTCAGACAGATATAATTACCACGGCCTTTAAGAATCACTGCACGATATTTGAAATCAAACACTGAACCGAGTGAAGGAATATCTTTATTGAACAGCTGTTCCTGCAGATTTTTAGTATTCGTTGAAATTACCACACGCTCGCGTGTTTTTTCAGCCCAAAAGATCGCTGGTACAAGATAAGCGATTGATTTTCCTGTCCCGGTGCCGGCTTCGGCAAGGAGAATTTCCGAATCGTTGAATGCCTGAGCAATATTTTTTGCCATCATAATCTGTCCCGGACGTTCTTCGTAATTCTCGTGAGTAGAAGAAAGTTTACCTCCGGTTTTCAGAAACGATTCAATCTCTTCCGGATCTAACAAAACTTTGCCGAATTCAATATAGTCTCTTTCTTCATGAAAATTTCCATATATGTTATCACCGGTGTCTATAGCCTTGAAGGTGGCAGACATTGTCGAAACCGGAAGAGACCCCTGCTCCATTCGTTCCTTTACTTGTGCCTCAAAAATATCTTCGAGAATACTCCCCGTTTTCCTCGACAGCTTGAGCAGATCATTAAGCAAATGCCCGGGGATCATTCTGAGCATATCAACAAGCTTCAGAAAAATAATCGCGGTCATTTTCGCATCGTCGAGAGCACGGTGACGTTTTTTCGGCGTAAGAGCAAAAAAATCTATAAGATTATCGAGGCTGTAAGATGGAAGCCGGGGCAGAACGATACGTGCAAGGTCGATGTTGTCGATTGCAGGGGGGATGTTTCCGGTTCCTGCAGCTTTCCTTAAAAAAGCGAGATCAAACTTTACATTTTGACCAAGCAGATGGTTATTTCTGATAAAATCAAGCAGCGAAGGGATAACATCATGTATTGTGCCTGCATACTTGACATCTTTGTCTGCAATTCCGGTCAAATGAGTGATAAAATCGGGTATGGGCTTATCAGGTTTGACAAGTTCCGAAAACTCAGCGACTATTTCCCCTTCCTTAACCTTAACCGCTCCAATTTCTATTATTTCGTGGAGATCAGGATCGAGTCCGGTTGTTTCAATATCGACAGATACAAATGTATCGGGTGAGATCATATGTTTTTCTATTTTAAGTAATTTAGTAGTTCAACGTACTGCCGAATTGTTTAAGAGATCAAGTTACTTTTTTCACTTCTTCCAGTACCATTTCTACCGTAATCTCATCCATACAAAAACGTCGTTTCATTCTGCATGGCTTTTCGCCGTGAATGCTGCACGGGCTGCATGATATACCGCTGTGTAATACGGCTCCTGAGGGATATCCGGGTACAAAACCAAGATCGGGGTGCGTGGGCCCGAATACCGCAACAAAAGGTGTACCTGCGGCGCCTGCGATATGCATAGGCCCGCTGTCATTGGTAATCAGTACTTTCAGTAATGAGATTACACCGACAGTTACCGATAAATCGATTTGCCCTGCCAGCGATAACGATTCTGCAGTCATAATGCTCCGGATTCTCTCTATTATATCTTTATCCCCCATATCACCGATAAAGATAGGTGTATGACCAGCTTTTACCATTTCATCGGCAAGGTTCGCATATGATTTCTCATTCCAGCGTTTTTCAGAATGTTTTGCTCCGGGTGCTATGCCTATACATTTAAACGGTTTGTCTTTGCAATGTAATCCAAGAATCACCCGGGCAGTACGAAGACACTCATCGGAAGGTTTTAAACAGGGAAGTAACTTTCCTCTTATCCCAAACGGCCTTAAAGTATCAAGATAACTTTCCAGAACATCGAATTGTCGACGGTATCTGTTATGAGACCATACCATGAACCGTCGGGCTATAGCATGTTTATTCAGCCTTATCTTACGGGGAGATTTCAGAAGGGCTGTGATCATCCTGCTTCTTAATGTTCCGTGCAGGTCAATTACCGCATCATATGTTTCTTTTCCGCTTCTCTTTATTATCTGCACCGGTGATTCACCGCTGTGTACGGTTATCAATTCATCGATACGGTTATCTTTATAGAACAATCCGGAATATTCATTCCTGGTCATATAATAAATTCGGGCATCGTGATATTTTTTCCTGAAAGCCTCTATTACTGCGGATGTTAGGACAATATCACCGAGAGAACTAAACCGAATAAAGAGAATGTCATTCATTACGTCCCTGGATTTTACTAATAACCTCATCACCTTTCTTGTATGACCCCAGCACTTTCAATATACTGGCAATTTCCTTGAGATGGTTTATGGCAAGTTGACATACCTCATCACGAATATCGCCGTTGAAATCAAGGTAGAAAAGATATTCCCAGGGTGAACCGGGTATAGGTCGTGACTCTATTTTATACAGATCGATATCTCTGAGTGCAAATACACTGAGACTTTTAAACAAAGCGCCGGGAATATTCTTAGATGCATATACGATAGATGTCTTTGAGTTTTCGACCTTTTCCATAAGTTCTTTGGAAAGAATAAGGAAACGCGTAAAATTCTTATGATTAGATTCTATCCCGGTTTTTAAAATTTCGAGTCCGTAATCAACCGCTGCCTGTCCGCTTGCTATTGCGGCTTCATCCTTTAAGCCTTTATCCTTGATTTTCCGGGCTGAGGCTGCCGTATCGTTAACACTGATCTGTTCGATTCCACTCATTGCCTGGAGAAAATCCTTACACTGTGAAAGAGCCTGTGGATGAGAATACACCCGTTTAATGTCCTGCAATCTTGTCCCGGCATTCACAATCAGATTATGTATTATCCTTAGTTTTATCTCACCGGTTATAACAAGATTCCGTTCGAGCAGAAGATCATAATTTTCATGAATGCTCCCTGCAAGGGAATTTTCTATCGGAATGATACCATGGTCAGCATCACCATTGGTAACCGCATCAAAAACGTCAGCAAATGAAGTTCGTGGAACAACGGTTACATCACGGCCAAAAAATTCATATGTTGCGAGTTCGCTGTAAGCGCCTAATTCACCCTGAAAAGCAATTCGTTTCATTCTTCACCGGATTCCTGTTTCTCATTTTTATCGTCAGCGTGGTCTTTTGATTTTCCTCTTACATCCTTGAACAGTTCGATTATTGCAGGTACCAGGTCAATGACACGCGTTATCGTCGCTTCACGGCTCTTTAACGGCAGGAGTTGTGCTTTCCCTTTTGAGACTACAACGAATGCTACCGGTTCGATAGATGCTCCACCGCCAGTACCCATTCCGCTTTTTTTCCCGGCATCGTCTCTTTCACCACCGCCAGCGCCAAATCCAAAGGTTACCCGTGAAACGGGAATAATGACCGAATCTTCTGCCTGAACGGGGGTACCTATAACGGTCTCGGAGCGTACCGTTTCCTTAATCTGCTCCATTACTAGCTTTGCTGCTTCTGCTACGTTCATGATTATGCCTCCTGAAGTGAGTTTTTATGCCTGATAACGTTGAACCAATATTTAATACGAGCTCTTTGTCGGTAACCTGCCGCAGGAACAATCGTGAAAAGTTTATACCATAATATATAAGCTTTGACAGTGATTCTGAGTGTACAATTACCTGAAATTACCTGCTTTGTGAAATTCCAGTGGGGAGTTATGGAATATTTATCCGGCAAAAGACCGTTTAAAGCGTAGAGAAATCCCACTATCATTCCGGTAATATGCGGATATCCTAATCCTATCGTTATATGAGAATGCAGGCTTTCACATACTATTATTCCCTTAAATTCTTTCATTAACCATCTCAGAACACTCAAATGTTCCCCGATTAATTTTTTAATCATTTCAAATGACCATTTTTTTCCTCTGACTTCGGGTTTCTTTTCTTCCTTTTTCTTTTTGGGAGCGGCTTTAATCTTTCCTGATAATCGATTTACCATTTTTGTGATTCGAACGCAAAACATTACATGTGAAACAAGCAAAATCGAAAAGAAAATCTGGTTTCCAGATGATTTTACACTACCACCCAAAAATCCGTTACAAATCAATATTCTGACCTCATAATCGATTCCGTTATCTGTATCACCCGAACAAAAAAAATAAAATTTTATCGGCAACAGAATAATTATAAGTATTAATCCCGCAAAACAAAATAAACAATACATGAGAATCGACATAACAATCCTTTATAGTGAAAAACCGCAAACCTTATTTTTATTGATAATATTCCGGTTGTGTATTATTTTTCTGTTTCAGCCGGGAGTTAATTTTTTATGACACGTATTATACTTGCGTTTAGTCTTTTTTTACACATTCACAGTTTTCTTTTTGCCGCTGAATCGGTTCCAACAGATACTGATTTATGTATGGAACTCTTAAAGAATTCAATCGAACATATTCTTTCCGGCAGTGTGGATAATCACAGTACCACAGTTCAGTTGCTATATACAAACGGCTACTCTCTTTCCAATCGAACTCGCACCGAAATTGAAGCGATATTTACCAACCGGGGTTTTTCAATATCTGGTTCATATAATAAAGCTGATTGTATGTGCGATATAGCTATTACCGACTGTTCCATTATTCTCCGTAAAATTGATTCCTCGTTCAGGCGTACTGCAGCACTGACAGTTCATGTGAAATGTACCGACTCGAAAGGTATAGTGCTTTTTGCATCCGGGAAACGTGAATCAGTCTCGGATAATATCCCCTCAAAAGAAACATTATTAAAAACCGATAACGGATCACAGTTCAGCAGAGATGTAAAACGAATAGTCATATCAAAAAAACTGACATTTCTTAAAGCCATATCGCTAATTATGATAACCTTAACTCTGGCATATTATGCATCCCAATAAGTTACATAATTCTATGAATACCCAACATTAATTATTCAATTTTACTTTCGCTAACAGTCATTACAACCACCGGTACTGAGACTTCTGATTTCTCAAGCAGTATTGAAACCAAAGAAGGTACCATCGATCGGTATTTTAACTCGGCATGAACCGTTAGCGGTTTATCATATGCTTTCCCTAAACCGTAAAATTCATCGATATAACCTTTTGGCTGGATACGATGGTCATATAATATTCTGGATGCTTTGGCAACATTGATTGTAGGATTTCCTTCAGAATCGCCGAAAACCGTTTGGAAAATTCGGGTATCATCAGAAAGACTGCCATCATCTTTTACTCCCCCTGAGAAGAACACGGTTTTACCTTTTTTGTCTTTAACCGTAAGTTCGATCCACATCTGACGGAACTCGGTTACACCCGTAGGAAGCATATGCCCGGCACCTTTATTTTTGACACGGACCGTTATGCTATCTACCTTTTTCCCTGTTCCTGCATGCAATATTTCAATTTCCGCTGCATGTTCAAGCCTTTCATGGGCAAGCTGTCCATGCACGGGATGATCCAGTAATTCCGGCAGCAAAGTATTGGCGCCAACCACATAATGCCGGTAAATGTGTGGCCGTTCCTCTCCCATGGAAGCCGATGTCCCAGGATAATCCGGCCGTTGGGTCATACCGGTTGATGGTTTACCAAGTGACTGGCGCATATGGCAGTTCTGGCAGGTGACCTTTTCCTCCGGATCAAGTGAGTTATATGGGCTGTGATACCACTCATCATAGGTGCCTTCGAGTCTGGTTATGTACCAGAGATGCGTCACATTGTGACAGGTACCGCAGATTTCCGAAGATGTATGAATTTTCGAATATTTACTATCGTGAAACATGGATTCTACTTGATCATGAGGCCCGCGTTTTACACCGGGATCATCTTCTCCATTCCCGGGATCGGTATTGAAAGAAGCGTTTCTTAATTTTACAATTTCATCGACAGTATGGCACATATCACAGGATATCGAGTGCCGGGTGACATCATCGACATTGCTGTAATCATCGGATGATCCCTTTATTTGCCCCGAACGGTACGCTATCGGATTGTGACAGGCAACACAATGCTCCGCATCTTCACGTTCACCGGAGTTTTCCACCCCTTTAAGCAACAGTTTCGATGCAGCGACAAACAGAGGATCGATAATAGCGTTGGAATGCATCGAGCCGTTCCACATATCATAGATTTCATCGTGGCACTGGCCACAAACATCGGGTTTAATGAATCCCTCACGCCTGAAGTCTTTCAAACCAGTGTTCCAATAATCTTTTATTTCAGGTACATCTCCGTACAATGCGGAGGATACAATAACAAAAACAAACAATACAATACTATTTCTTTTCACTTTCTCTGCCTTCTTTTTTGAGATGCACGATCAAGGAGTTTGCGTTCTTTTTCGGTCAAACTATCCTTACCATGACGGGCAATTTTATCAAGAATACGGTCTACTTCCTCGTCAAAGTCGGGATGAATACTGTAATCATCATCGCCATCGCTGTCAGTTTTTCCCTTTCCCCCCTGAATGACAGTAAAACGTTTACGTCTGAACCATTCTGTCAAATTACCGTGATGCTTGAAGAAGCTTTCGAGATATACCATTATTCTCCAGCCATATTTAAGATAGATGAATCCGGTAATGCCACCACCGACATGAGCGAATACGGCAATATTTCCTCCGGTGCCGCTTATTCCCCTGAATAAATCGATAGCGCCGAAAATCAAAACAAAGTGAAGCGCTTTAATCGGCAAAATTCCAAAAAACAAAATTAACCTGTCGGGCCACATCATCCCATAAGCAACCAGTATTCCAAAAATTGCTCCGGAAGCGCCAATCGTGGGAATGGTTGCAGCAGATAAATCGAAAAATGCCGTAAGCCAGACCAGGATCCCACCACCAACACCGCATGTCAGGTAGTATTTTATAAAATCACGGGTTCCCCAGTTATATTCAAGCTCGGTGCCAAACATCCAGAGCGCAAACATGTTCCATCCGATATGACTGAGATCTCCATGCAGAAACATATAAGTGAAAAACTGCCATAGCATGAATTTGTGATTAATAAAGTAAGGTGTCAATCCAAACAGATAAGTCCACAATGGAGACTGAATAAGCGCCGTTACAACAAAAATTATTGTATTTGTTATCAAGAGAGCCTTAACTGCCCTGGAAAGTCCGCCACCGAATCCGAATTGTACAGGCATATTTCAGATTTTCCTTATAATTAAAAATAGTTTTCTTTATGTTAGAGTTGGTTTATAATATAGGAATCAGGTTTGGTGTGAGCAAATTATTTCTACTCTCTTACTATGCATAAGTTAAGACATAATATTTGCATATAAAAAAGGAGGCATTATTAATGAAAGAATTTATGAACGGCAGAGTAACTGTCAAAATCGGAGATATAACAAAAGAAAATGTCGATGCCATTGTTAATGCTGCAAATTCCGGTCTAATGGGGGGCGGTGGTGTTGATGGCGCCATTCATCGTGCAGGCGGCCCCAAAATACTTGAAGAATGTAAAAGATTACGGCAAGAACAATATCCGGAAGGTTTGAATACCGGCCGGGCAGTCTCTACCACAGCGGGAAAGCTGCCGGCGAAATATGTTATACATACAGTCGGCCCTGTCTGGCAAGGCGGTAAATTCAACGAAGAAAAGCTGTTAGCTAATTGTTACCGGAATTCACTTCATGTTGCAAACGAAAAAGGATGCATTTCAATAGCATTTCCCGCTATTTCGACCGGAGTATTCCGGTTTCCAAAAGAGCTTGCGGCTTCGGTTGCATCAAAATCTGTCAAAGAATTTCTTAAAAGGTACGATTCGATTAAATCTATAATTTTTGTATTTTTCAGTAGCGCCGATGAGAATATTTTTATTTCGAAAAATGAATTTGATAAGTAATTTTATTTCAGAAACAACATGTCCGAATGAAACGGTCGACATGAAAACGATCGCCACGTTGCATTGCCTCAAAGAAATTGAGTAATTTGCCCATTTCTTTGAATTCATCGCTATTTTGTCTACCTTCTTTATTCATGATCATCATGCAGGAACGTACCTGTTCAATCATGTCAAACGGTATGTTTTTAACCGCTGAATACTGTGGATATACAGGTTCGTTATGCGGATGGATGCCATTTACACGCAAATGTTTGACCTTGCCGATTAGCGAATTGATAATCAAAGCTTCGCCGTTAGGCAATTCCAAAATCGCAGGCCAGTTCGTTACATGGTTGATATACTCCGAAAGTTGTTCCAATGTTATGGATATAGGATTCGGAAGACTCAGAAAATCACAATCGAACGCACAGGTTTTCCCAAACCGAGTTGAATCCGTATCATTAGTATTTGATAATAACTCAACATCGCACAAACATTCCTCCCCTACTGTCGACAATCCTGCACATGTCGTAATATCCATAATTCCCTCCACATATAAATTTTTGACACGGATAAACACAGATACTACTCATCATTACCTTCGACCGTCCGTGTTTATCCGTGCGCCAAACATGGAAGGAGAAAAGGGTATCGCGGAAAAGTGGTCAAAGATAAGTAATTCAACCTGATTACGTGAGAAATCAGAATGCCAGTTTATTTACATGGTTATGACATTAACTAATTTATCAGGTGATCCTGTCAAATAATAGTTACGATGATTTAACCGCTTACATCTTCATCACCACGTAAAATTGTACGTTTCGGATCCCAGTCAAAAAGATCGAGACGTTCGTTGATCCGATCATTGAAATTTTTAACCCACAGATCAACTAATTCTTTCTCCATGACCCTTCGTTCCGGTTCCGACAGGTAATCAATATCAGATGATGCTCCGTAGGGAAATAAATTTACTCCCCTCTTTTTGTAAACTGTTGCCGAAATAATCCCCAGATCGTGTTTTTCTCCGGTAACGAGGTCCGTTACTGAAGCCCGTGCTTTAATTGAAAAATCTGTCTGGGGAAAACCTATGACTAAAGGTATTGTGAAGCTGGAAGTTCGTGTTACATTGTAATCAGAAATGTCAGTATTAATGATATAACCCGCTCCCATACGGACTCCAAGCTGCGTCGGTGTGTCCTTAACAGGAATAAGTGTTTGCTGATGCAGGGCAGTGTCAACTTTTTTTCCCGGAACGACTTTCAGGACTCCGAAAGCATCGAGTTGTTTTTGGAACGAATCTCTTAGTTCTTTTTCATATAAATATGTCAAATCACTTTTTTCAAAATCTGTAATTCCCACAAAAGTATTTTTTGAGCGAATCTGTTTTCCAAGGTCGGGAACTTTTTTTATTCCGCCTAACGCTTCTTTTATTCCACGTGGCGATACCGATGGAATATGAAGTCTGAATAAAAAAGTTTTATCCGGGATAGGACCGCTCATAGCTATATCAATCCCGATACTTGCATTAAATTTGTCCGGTTTACCAATTCTGAGACCGGGCGCAATACGTTCAATCTCTTCTCTTTGAGGTCTCGAAGTAAATGCTGTGGAGCTATATTCGGCAAATATCGCAAGCCATGATTTCAGCGGAGCAATACCACAAAACGACACATGTATCTGATCCTGAAAAAGAGTTGGTGCATATCCGGTCTGGTCACTCACCCCGATACCACGATACCCAAAACCGGTATCATAAAATACATCCTGAGGATATGCAATATCCGCAGCGGGAGATTTTGGAAATTTCTGCATCGCCATGGAAGCGTAACCGTCAAGATACTTAAGATTCAATCCTAAAGAACCTTCGATACTGTAACCTAACTCACCGGAAGTGAATACTCTGAAACCAAGTGGTTCCTGGCCATAAACAAGTTTTTCAGGTATAAGGAATCTGCTTCCAAAACTGATCCCTCGAAACATGCTTTCCTGGAGAACATAAGCAAATCTGAATCCTGCTGCTATATCACCGCCGCCAGTCTTTTCACCCGATCTGTTTCCCTGTTTGAATAAATCCGCATAGTACGGCAGAGAACCTACAATAGCAAAATAATCGGTAATACCAAACTCAATGTCGGTCAAACTCGATATAATGTGAGATTTTGTAACTCCATATCTTTGAATCAAAATATCATTTGCTTTGATTTTTGAATAAAATGTCGAATTTGATATTCTTAAAACCGATTTTTTTGGAGTATCAACAGGTATTGTCCTTATAAGGCCTGTTTCGGCCGATACCGCTATACCTGATTGCATGATACAAAAGATAAAAAAAACAACAAGATTTTTCATCGGATGATTCATGTATCTATCGCTCCACCAATTTTGGGCATTCAACAATACTCTATATTTTTGTCAATTATTATGTTAACCTGATTATTCCTGAATAATTTTTTGCAAATTGCATGCCATCTTTAATTTACGTAAAAAGACATAAAAATACCCTGTATGCTACTATATTCGGTATGTTCTCCTTTTTTATTTACTCAAAATCGATCATTATTTCCGACAGCAGGGAAGATTTTTCCCGAATGCAAAACAAAATCCCAAAAAAAAGACCGGAGCGTCTCCGGCCTTATTAGAAAATATTAGGATTAAAATTTATTATCTTTGAGATGTCTTCAATGTTAAAGCCAGAACTGCACCGAGAAGACATACGATACCGGCAGGGATAAAAGCCATGAGAAAAGTGCCGGTATTGGCACGGACAAATCCACCGAGCATCGGGCCTGCAATTCCTGCGATACCGTATGCGGTAAACACAAACGGGTAATTCGATCCTACGTTTTTCGTTCCGAACAGGACCGCTGTTGCAGTGGGGAATAATGCAAAATTTCCACCGAAATTAAATCCGATTGCCGATGCATAAACCGCAAGCATAAGCGCAGAGGTACCCATATTATAAAACGTAAGCATAAGCAGACCCTGGAGCAGAGACATTAAGAAAATAGCGTTTTTCGGGCCTATCTGATCTGCTGCCTTACCCCATACAATTCTTCCGAGACCGTTAAATATTGCATACCATGCCATTGCGGTTCCGGCAGCGGCTCCGGCTGCGGCCTCATTTAAACCAGCATTCTGAAGTGTATCGATGCCAAAAAGACGAATGGTGCCGATGACCATCAGCCCTGCCATGCCACCAAAGACGAAAATAAGCCAGATAGTCCAGAAACCGATCTTTTTCAGCATTTCATTCCAGTCATAATCACGTACCAATGCTTTTTTGGGATCCGTTGAGGCAGAAGGAGGCACATATCCTTCCGGCACATATCCCGCCGGTGGATTAACCATCCACATCGAACCGATCAGAACCATGACGATAAAAGCTATTCCGTAATAAAGAAAAACGGTTTGCACGCCAAGGTTCTGAACCAATCCGAACCATGAACCTCCGACTTTAACCCAGATTGTTGCGCCAAAACCGAAACCCGCTACGGCAAGTCCGGTTATAAGCCCTTTTTTGTCGGGAAACCATTTAATACAAACTGCTATAGGAACAACATATGCAATTCCTATACCGGCGCCGCCGATTATACCTATACAGATCAGTTGTGCCATGAATGAACTGCCAAACAATCCTCCAAGAATATATCCCACACCTAATACAATACCGCCGGTCATTGCGAGTATTCTCGGGCTTATTCTTTTTGTTTGTATACCGGCGAAAATCATGACAAGCGCAAAGGTAAACAAACCTGCGGAGAAAATTGCCTGGGTTTGAGGTGTGGAAAAATTATAGGGAGAACCGAGTAATGCTTTGGTAAAAACAGACCACGCATATATCGCGCCGAGAGCAAGCTGAATTAGAATAGCACCAACAACAACCAGCCACCGATTCATTGTCTTTTCTGTCGCCATGTACCCTCCGATTCAATTCATAAAAGTGCGGTTAATAAAAAAGTGCGGTTACTTTGCTGCAACCGCACTATTTTTCATGCAAATGATCCTATTTCTCTTTTATTATTATTCACAACCTGTTTGCATGACATGTTTTTTCACTTCCAGTTTTTGAAACTACATTAAAGATGAATAACATTCAAAATTAAAGTCGTTATTCACGCTCATCGATAAGTTTCTCAACAACACTCGGGTCGAGAAGTGTAGATGTATCACCCAAATCACCGGTATCATTCGCTGCAATCTTTTTCAGAATACGGCGCATGATCTTACCTGATCTTGTTTTTGGAAGTGAATCGGCAAACTGGATTTTATCCGGTGTCGCAATAGGCCCGATTTCTTTACGAATGTGTTGGATAAAATCTTTTTTCAATGCATCCGTCTTTTCAACACCTTCGTTAACCGTTACGAACACATACAGCGCCTGTCCCTTAATTTCATGTGGATATCCTACTACTGCAGCCTCAGCAACAGCCGGATGGCTTACAAGTGCGCTTTCAACCTCAGCGGTACCGATACGGTGGCCGGAGATGTTGATAACATCGTCCACACGACCCATAAGCCAGTAATCGCCTTCTTCATCGAGACGGGCGCCGTCACCGGTGAAATAATACCCTTTATACTGAGACCAGTATGTATCGATAAAACGCTGATGATCACCATATACGGTTCTCATTATTCCCGGCCAGGGACGTTTTATGACGAGATAACCGCCTTCATTGACACCGCATTCTGTTCCATCCTCACGAAGAATGGCAGGTTCAACACCAAAGAACGGACGGCTTGCTGAACCGGGTTTGGTCGGCATACAACCCGGAAGTGGCGTAATAAGGATACCGCCTGTTTCAGTCTGCCACCATGTATCGACGACCGGACAGTGTGAACCGCCGACATTTCCATAATACCACATCCATGCCTCGGGATTAATCGGTTCGCCTACGGTACCGAGAAGTTTGAGTTTTGAAAGGTCATGTTTCTTCACCCAATCATCACCCTTACTGGCAATTGCTCGGATTGCGGTAGGTGCCGTATAGAAAATGGTCACTCCGTATTTAGCGCAAATTTCCCAGAATCTTCCGGGATCGGGATATGTGGGTACACCCTCGAACATAAGGGATGTAGCGTGATTTGCGAGAGGTCCGTATACAATGTATGAATGACCGGTAACCCAGCCGATATCCGCTGTACACCAGTAAATGTCATCTTCATGGAGGTCAAATATATTTTTATGGGTTAAGCTTGTGTAAAGGAGGTATCCGCCGGTTGTATGGAGAACGCCTTTTGGTTTTCCGGTGGAACCGGAAGTATAAAGAATAAACAGAGGATCTTCCGCATCCATGTGCTCAGGCTCACACTTATCGGAAGCATTAGCCATCAGATCATCCCACCATAAATCCCTGCCCTTTTCCATATGGGTTTCAACATCGCGGCGTTTATAACAAATTACCGTTTTAATTGAAGGGCATGCGTTGTCTTTAAGGGCATCATCAGCATTTACTTTCAGAGGAATAGCTTTACTGCCCCGGAGAGATACATTGGAGGTAATAAGTGCTACGCATTCTGAGTCCTGAATTCGTCCCTGAAGCGCTTCGGCCGAAAATCCACCGAACACTATCGAATGTATCGCGCCGATCCTCGTACAGGCGAGCATTGCAATTGCAAGTTCGGGAATCATCGGCATGTAGATACAAACACGGTCACCTTTTTTCACACCCTGAGCTTTAAGAACATTTGCGAACTTACTCACTTCTTTCAGCATTTCATTATAGGAAATGTGTCTGTCTTCATTCGGATCATCTCCGACCCACAAAATTGCTGTCTTATCACCATTTCCGGCTTTCACATGACGGTCAAGACAGTTATAGGAGACATTGATTTTACCACCTTCAAACCATTTAATTTGGACTTTTTTGGAGTCAAACGAATAAACTTTATCCCACTTTTTAAACCAGTCAAGTGTTTCTGCTTGTTCACCCCAGAATCCTTCGAGGTCTTCAAGTGACTTATTATACATCTTTTCGTATTGTTCTATGGATGAAACGTGCGCTTTTGCGCGGAAGGAATCCGGAACAGGAAATTTACGCTGTTCGGTCATGAGATTTGTGATGTTTTGTTTCGGCTGCTCTGACATTTGAATCTCCTTATTTTGGAAGGGGTTTAAGACGTATAATCTGAATAAAGTTAATTCGATTCACGACCCATTTATAATATCGGGTATTGATTAATACATGCAGAATAGATTGATTAGGTGGGGTCATAAATAATTGGTTAATATCAGAATGAAAAAATTACAATTAGTTTACAATTTTGTTGTTTATGGTGCCCGAGGCCGGATTTGAACCGGCACAGCTGAGAGCCACTACCCCCTCAAGATAGCGTGTCTACCAATTCCACCACTCGGGCACTTTTTTATTTCAACATTAAACCAAAATGTCACTGATTGTTATCAGTTCCGGCTTCCGTACTACCTTTCTGAGTATTGTTCTGTTCTGATCCGACATCAACGTTTTCATCCGAAGTTTCAGATGAAACGGGCATTTCTGTCGATACTGCGGGTGTTGATCTTGCATCGCCGCCCTCCATCAAAGCCTTTTCAATCGTGCTTCTCGAACTTCTGTCGGGACGCACAAAATTAAGCGTTACTGAAGTCAGCATAAACAAAACCGCAAATATTGTTGTTGCTTTCGCCAGAAATGGTGCCGCACCTCTTCCTCCGAAAACACCTCCGGTGATACCGGATCCACCAAATGTTCCGGCAAGTCCGCCACCCTTGCTTGATTGCAACAGTACGGCAATAATCAGAGCAATGCTAACAATTATGTGAAAACTCAGTATAACAACATACAAAAACATAAACGCCAGCCTTTTTTTAGATTACTGTG
>JAFGMP010000493.1 GCA_016927495.1 Candidatus Latescibacterota bacterium
ATACCGTTGTCGTGGGCACGGGCGGGGAGCCAGCGCATAAGCCACCCTCTGCCTTTTTCACCTTTAAATTCCTCTTCGATTGCCTGAGGATTGTTATGACGGTTTTCCCAGAGTTTTTTATCGACAAGGCCCATTGCGAAAGGGCTCGATGTTTTACAGCCGCCGGTCTGATGCGGAGCCATCAGGATTTCAGCGCCTGAAAGTGCTGTTATACGGACGTTCTCACCGATATTGTTGTCGTAACAGATAAGCACACCGGCACGGCAGCCGTGAGGTGTGTCGAATACGGTGTATTCGGATCCTGAGGACATGTGTTCGCTGATGAAACAGTGTATTTTGCGGTGACGGTGCAGGGTACCGTCCGGTAAAGCAACCACATAGGTGTTATAAAGTTTCCCTTTTTCGGCAATCTCGACAAGTCCTGCGCCGACAGTCATGTTGTTGGTTTTAGCAAGCTGTAATAATTCCTGCGACGATGGCCCTTCAAAAACCGGTTCGGCAAGACCGGTCAGTTCCTGTTTTGTCAAACCTCGTAAAAACCAGTATCCGGTGATGCAGCATTCCGGAAAAACAATCATCTCGACGTTCTGTTTTGCCGCTTTTTGTATGAAATTTCTGATTTTACTGAAATTTGTCTGTTTGTTTCCCGGGGAATGTTCGAACTGGACGGATGCTACACGGATGTTTTTCATGTGGAGATTTTCCCCGGACAATATATTGCCTATAGACTGATATGATTTAACGCCAATGCCGTCTCCGGCCGCAGATCCCGTATATTTTCTTTTGATAAAGGCCTCATCGTTTCAACCTGGGACTGCCAGAGCGGTTCCTGCTCGATTTGCCTGAATCCATTGATTTTCTTTTTTGTTTCGGCAAGTATACTTTGTATAACCTGAATTGCCGAGTTTATATAATCGCCAATTCTTTTCTCCTGCACAACTTTTTTTTTCTTCATCAAAAGGGCAGAACGTAAAACCGGGGATTTTTGTGCTGCAAGAGCCATCCGCAACTCATGAGCGCTGGAAAAGCGACCTTCAGGCTCCTTTTCCAGACATTTCAAAATGGTATCGTTCAACCACCGGGGAATGTTGGGATTATGAACATCGGGTGACACCGGTGTTTCATGAACCTGCATATACATAAGCGAAACGGGATCCTCCGCCTGAAAAGGCAGCCTTCCTGTTGCCATCTGGTAAAGCATAATGCCCAGCGAATAAATGTCGCTTCGGGCATCGAGTTCCTTGCCACATGCCTGATCCGGACTCATATACTGTGGTGTTCCGAGCACAGCGCCGGTTTGCGTAAGGCTTGTCCCCCGCGCAGCATGTGCAATTCCGAAATCCATTACTACGGCATTATTATTTTGATCTATCATGATGTTGTCGGGTTTCAGGTCACGGTGTATGACACCGAGTTCATGGGCATGACTTAAAGCAGAGCAAATATCCATACCCCATTTTATTACATTACTTATCGAAAGAGAACCATCCAGATTCATATGCTCGGTCAGTGTTCCACCCGGAAAATAATTCATCACAAAATAACAGATTCCACGTTCCTGACTGATCTGATAAATTTTGAATATATTCGGATGATCGAGCATGGCAGCGAGTTTTGCCTCACGTTTGAATCGTTTTATAAACTGTTCGTCACGAAGAAAAACTCTGGGAAGTACTTTAACTGCTACCTCACGGTTAAGGGCAATATCACGGGCATGATATACGCTGGCCATGCCTCCGACGCCGATTTTTCTTATAATTTCATAACGTCCGGAAAGTGTGGTTTTGATAATGTCTTCATCGGCCTGAGAATGAGAATACTGCTGTGGTTGTTTATTTGAACCCGAAGGGGATTTTTCCTTTTCAGAAGATGCATCGGTTGCCTTACCCTCCATTTTCAAAACCAATTTTGCCAAATCTTCGATATTTGAGTACTTATATCCCGACAACATGTTATTGCTAACGGATCTATGGTTTTTAACCGGTGGAACAAGGTTGGCGCCAAATTTTTTATCAGCAGGTTCGCTATCTTCCTGTTCAGAATCATCCGGATTATGGAAAGCCCATTGAATACCGGTTTTATTGACCAGGTCATAGATATTGTCTTTAGGTTTGGGATTCTGCTGATGTTTTCGCTCAAGCTGATCCTGATAAAACGGTGTGATATCTATCTGGGTAGACCCGCAGTATAAACAGTACTCATGATTCTCCGGACTTAATTTTCCACAATAAAGACAAATCATATATTTTCCTCAAAATTCAAAATAATTTATTTGTGCATGTTCTCATGCAGATAAAACTGTCTAAGAATATATTATTACTATTCCTGAAATTTTAAAAAACATAATACAACTCGGTTTCTATATAATCCATATATTGTTATAGAAAAAATTATGCCAGATAAATAATTCTTTATGAATATTTTACATTCTCCGGTACAATTTGAGTATGACATCGTATCTTAGAATAATAATTTACAGTGACTTAAATACTGAAGCCGAAAAATGTTGATTTAAAATATGTATCAAAATGCAATAAATGTATCAAAACAATTCATCGCAAATATTAAAATAATGATTATTACATATAAATGATTATTGTATAATTTTTGACTTTTCATTACCTTGAATATGAGATGTTTTCATCAGACTCTTCTATCCTCTTTGGGAGGAGCCACGTATGAAATACAGGAAATTGTTGACTTCACTGTTTTTTGATTTTAAAAGGGGGTAACGAAATGATCGATACAATCAGGAAGCTTCTTGGTAATGAGGTTGACTATCTGCTCGGCCACTCATGCACTACGTTCCCTAAAGAACACCTTCATCTTCCGGGTAATGATTTTGTTGACAGGGTACTCATAAACTCGGACCGTTCTTCCGCGGTATTACGTAATCTGCAGCTTATGATCGATACGGGAAGGCTTGGTGGAACCGGATATGTTTCCATATTGCCGGTCGATCAGGGTATCGAACACAGCGCGGGGGCTTCCTTTGCGCCAAATCCGATTTATTTCGATCCGGAAAACATTGTAAAACTCGCAATCGAAGGCGGATGCAATGCAGTTGCTTCGACAGTGGGAGTCCTTGGTTCGGTCGCCCGCAAGTATGCTCATAAAATTCCGTTCATCGTGAAAATTAACCATAACGAGCTATTGACCTATCCGAATAAATTTGATCAGGTACTTTTCGCGTCCGTCGACCAGGCTTTCGATATGGGGGCTGCGGCAATCGGTGCTACTATTTATTATGGATCGGAGGAAAGTACACGGCAGATTCAGGAGGTTTCGGAGGCATTCCGGTATGCTCATGAACTCGGCCTTGTTACTATCCTCTGGGCATATCTGAGGAATGATGCTTTCAAAACACCGGAAGCAGACTATCATCTGTCCGCCGATCTTTCAGGCCAGGCGAACCATCTCGCCGCAACCATTGAAGCGGACATAGTTAAACAGAAGGCCCCCGAATGCAATGGCGGTTTCAAAGCCCTTAAATTCGGAAAAACTCATGCGCTGGTGTATGACAAACTGACAATGGATCATCCCATTGATCTGACACGTTACCAGGTAGCCAACTGTTACATGGGAAGAGCGGGTTTGATAAACTCCGGGGGCGCTTCCGGTACGGATGATCTCGCACAGGCTGTCAGAACCGCAGTTATCAATAAACGCGCCGGTGGTATGGGGCTGATAACCGGAAGAAAATCATTCCAGAAACCGATGAAGGACGGTGTCGAATTATTGAATGCCGTTCAGAATGTATATCTGAGCAAAGATGTTACGGTGGCGTAAAAGTTTACAATCGATATAAAGTAACTGAATCTTCAAACTTTTTTTCGTATTCGGATTGATTCTTTTTACCGGAGGTAATGATATATGTTTATTTTGTGCAAATATTCATGTATTATTGTACAAAACAAAAAAATCCGAACACGATTTTCAGAATTGAAAACGGGGGAAGTCAACGGAACTATCGCGTCGTAGCTGTCATTTTTACGAAGACGTATCGTGATTATCTTTATAATCATGTGAATCATGTTCAGACAGTTTTTTCCTTACTTTTTTGTATTTAAAAAAATGGGGGATCGTCAAACGACTTGACAGATTTGCATAACTAACTTATTTTAATATTGTGGCATAAATTCCGGGACAAAACATAGGAGACTTATACTATATCCCATGATTTGACCGAGGTATTGTGATATGAAACGTAACTACATATTGTATGTATGTGCTTTTCTTTTACTGCTCATTTCCGCTGCCGGAATTATCTTTGCAGATATTCTGCCTTCATTTTCGCGATTAAAATCACGGGGAATTAAAATTAAACGTTATCTGCTGCCCCGCTCTAACGGCCAAAGCGGAATAGCATACATGCCCCGTTTCATACCCGATCCGAACATTGATTATAAAATCCTCAGAATGAAAATCGATCCGTCAATAAATTATACCATCCTCAATGCTCTGCGACCGAAAAAACCGCTGAATATCGAAAAACATTTCAGAAAAGAACCTGACCCGCCATCGCTGACACCTCCAAAATTGTGGCATAAACCATATAATACGGTGACACCTCCAAAAACCATAAACAAAAGGTAGCGCCGTAAAAAAACACATATCAGTAATGCTTAATTGTCCGGCAAAGTTAAAGAACTTTCTTTGAGATTCCGTATCGTCATTGCTCTCACCCTTTTTGTCCTTCGTAATAATTCCAACAACGGATAATGGATGTATTCTCTCTCCCTCTGGGAGTAACTATGTAAAAAAAAGTTGAGTCACCCCAGGGGGTAACAATATTAGAGAAATACAGCATGACAGTAATACCATAGAGGCTCATATGGATACAAGTAAAAAAACCGGAGAAAAAATACTAAATGTTGTGATCGATATTCACTATAAATTAGCGGCTATACCGATAATTATTTCCGGGCAAAGGATTACGTGTTATATTTCTAAATATTGTTCATCATTTTTTGACCATGTAAAGTATACGGCGGAATAAAGTTTCATGGCAAAACAAAAATTTGTTAAAAAACTCAGAAAAGACAGCGCGTATGTTCTTATACTTGTGATAGTAGGTTTTTTCCGGTTTCTGCCGAGAAGTGTTGCTTTGTTTGTAGGTTCCGTGCTCGGAAGAATCGCTTCTATGATATTGCTTAGGGAGCGAAAACTTGCCGAGGAGCATCTTACTCTGGCTTTCGGAAATGAAAAAGATATGCAGGAAATACGCCGTCTGGCTAAGGAAATGTTCCGGTATCTGGCATTGAACTTTGTCGATATGGTCAGATTGAACATCATGTCCACAAAACAAATCGAAGACATGTGTATTGTGCATAATCTGGATCATATAAAGGAAGAGCACGGCAAAGGTAAAGGCCTTATTGCTTTGTCGGGCCATATCGGCTGCTGGGAGGTCATGGGATCATGGCTGCCCACAGTCGGGATAAAGCCCTATGCAATCGCGAAAAAGCTGTACGACCACCGTCTTGAGACGCTTCTGTTCGAGGCACGAGAACGTGAGGGTATGACGGTTATATCACGCGGCGAGAACACACGTGA
Source organism: Candidatus Latescibacterota bacterium (assembly GCA_016927495.1). Taxonomy (GTDB): domain Bacteria; phylum Latescibacterota; class Latescibacteria; order Latescibacterales; family Latescibacteraceae; genus JAFGMP01. Next base: position 5,557 of record JAFGMP010000493.1, read on the forward strand.
CATACTCAGAGCTTTTAAAAAAGGTCATCTTGTGGGTATGCTGGTCGATCAGGATACTGATGTAAAAAGCGTATTCGTTGATTTTTTCGGCCACCCGGCATATACTCCTTCCGGCCCGGCATTTCTTTCGCTGCGTTTCGGAGTTCCCATCGTTCCTTTATTTATTTACCGTGATGATAACCATTATCATCATATATGTGTGGGTGAAACGGTGTCGATCGAGCCGACCGGAGATATGGTTAAGGATATAACTGAACTTACTGCAAAAGCGGCTTGTATCACCGAGGATTTCATACGGGAACATCCTGAACAATGGGTATGGTTTCATAAACGGTGGAAAACGCGGCCGGATACCATTAAAGATGAACAGACGGGATAAACCGTACATGAATAAATTTCGAATAATATATTGTGTACTCACGGTGCTTCTCTTTGTTATCACCGCGGGATGTGAAATTGAAGAAGAAGTACCGGTTTCGATTGAGTATAATCTTCCCGATCAGGAATTCAAAGATGCGCGGATAATTATTACCGAGAATAGCATAACGAGCGCAATCGTGATGGCAAAGCTTGTCAATGTTTTTGAGGATGACAATTACACCGTTGTTCAGGACAGTATCGCAATGGAATTCTTCAATAAACAGGGGAAACGTGTATCCACTCTGACCGCGCGAAATGGTGAAGTCTGGGGGCTTTACGAACAGGTTGACAGCCTGAAAGCTACCGGCGATGTCGTCATCATTTCCGAAGAGAGACGTGCGAAGCTTGAAACCCAATCTATTCGCTGGAATGCCAAGACACGCATGATACATGCGGATGGCTGGGTCAGGCTGTCAACCGAAGATGCCGTTCAGGAGGGGGAAAAGTTCGTTGCCACCGATGATCTGAAGAACTATACCATGGAAAATGTTACCGGTTCAATCAGGAGAGAAGGTATCAAAGTACCCGAAAGGTAAAAAAGTAATGCGGATTCGTTTGAGCGCATTTTTTATTATATCTGCTGTTTTGTGTGTTATTGCGGCGGCAGGTCAGGCCCGATTGGAGACAGAAACTGGTGATAAAGACTCTCAACAGCTTGATTTTGAAGCGCCGAAATTCCAGTTCAAATCTCTTGACGAGATGAATATCATTATCTATTCGGGTGACAGCGCCAATCCTGTGAAAGCATGGCAGCTCGATGTGGAGCTTCAGGCAAACACAGCGACATACAATACCAAAACGACCGAGGCACGGTTTCATGGGAACGCCGTATTTAAAGATTCGCTCAGGCAGTTGAATGCCGACACTCTGATTTATTATAACGATACCCGCAATGCTGTTGCGGTCGGAAATGTGGTGGTAACCGAAAAAGGGCGAATGTTCCGTGCCGGAAAAGTCAAATATCATAAAGACGAACGACTTATCGAGGCTATGGATTATGTCTATGTTCACGATGATTCCGTTCGCTCCACCATCACCGGAGCAAGCGCCGTATTTAATGATTCGACCCGGTATGGTTTGGTAAACGGTTCTCCCGTCATGGTCCGTGAGGATGAAATCGGCAGCATAATTATGATTTCTTGTGACGATACTCTTGAAATCGACAAGGTAAACAAGACGGTACGGCTCTGGGAAAATGTCGTCATTACCAAAGACAGCCTTACGGTTAAATCGGTACGGGCTTTGTATGATGATAGTTCGGAGGTAATTTCACTCTCGGGAAATCCTGTTGCTGAAATGATAACGATCAACAGTCCCGATAACGCGGAGTCGCCATTGCAGATGTTCAGCACCGTAACCGGCGACAGCATGCGGGTATTTCTCAGTGAGCGCAAGGTTACCGGCGTCGATGTGATTGGGGGAGCCCACAGCACAACTGTTTCGACAGACTCAACAGGCTCTCTTTTTGACCGAAGTATTATGGACAGTTCGGCCATGCGTCTTGCCATGCAGGACAATCTTGTTTCGGTGGTTACTGCCGAGGGCAGAGCCAGCAGTTACTATCACCGGGCAAAAATCGATAATCAGGAAGGTATGTTTATTAATGAAGCCGAGGGTGATACGATATATTTTTTCTTTGACGAGGGTGTAATTTCTCAAATGCGTATTTCCGGGTTTGGCGGCACCGGCGCACGGGGTAAATATTACCGGTATAAACCGGCTCCGGAAGACAGTCTGAAAACCAAGGAAACCGAAACTGTGCGCAGCGAAACATTGAACTGATAGCATTTTCTGTCGGTAATACATATATTTGATTTATTGTCATATGTTTTACAGGGACAGAATATATTCTGTCCCTGCGACGGATGCGGTGTAAATGATCATGATTATATTGAGTAACATTAAGGATAGAATATGACTGATGAAGTAAAAAACGAACCGTTGCCTGAAGCATATACCGACCGGGAAAGCGCTTCGGAAAACAGCATAATACTCAGAACCGAAAACCTGATCAAAAAATTCAAAAAACGTATTGTGGTGAACGGTGTTTCCATCAGCATAAAACAGGGACAGATTGTCGGTCTGCTGGGACCGAACGGCGCAGGTAAAACTACCACATTCCGTATGGTTGTGGGTATCTATAAACCGAATAAAGGTAAAATATTTCTCGATGCCCGTGACATAACAAAACGGCCGATGTATAAACGGGCGCGCCTCGGGATTAATTATCTGCCGCAGGAACCGTCCATATTCAGAAAGATGACTGTCGAAGAAAACATCATGTCGATTCTTCAAACCATCAGAATGAAACGTAAACAACGCAAGGAACGTCTCAACGAACTTCTCGAAGAACTCGGTGTGACACATATCCGTAAAAGCATCGCCTATACACTCTCAGGTGGCGAACGTCGGCGTGTGGAAATCGCCCGCGCACTGGTTACCAGTCCCAAATTCATCCTGCTCGATGAACCATTTGCGGGAATCGATCCGATAGCTGTTGAGGATATTCAGAACATCGTTGCCGGGCTGAAAGATAAAGGCCTCGGTATTCTCATCACGGACCACAATGTAAGAGAGACCCTCGCCATTACCGACAAAGCCTATATTATGGCAGATGGCGTCATACTTACCGAGGGCAGTTCGGAATTTCTTGCAAACGATCCCGATGCACGGAAGATTTATCTTGGCGAACGGTTCAGGATGTAAAAAAAGTTGTAGAAAAAATCGATAGTAATACTTTTTGACTTATCATGATATTTCCCGTTATCACAATTATTCTGTCATTCTGAACGAAGTGAAGAATCTCTTTTTTTTAGACTCTTCGTTACACTCAGCGTGACATATGGTACATTTTTTACCTGAAAAATAAGAAAAGGAGAAAATTTATGGATTACCGGAGAATTATACCATGTCTCGATGTTAAAGACGGCCGTCTGGTTAAAGGGATACATTTTGTCGAATTGAAAAATGTTGGCGATCCGGCTGAAAATGCCGAAGCTTACAGCAAAGCCGGAGCGGACGAACTTGTCTTTCTTGATATAACCGCAACGGTCGAAAAGCGTAAAACCCTTGTGGATGCGGTCAAACGCACCATAGAGCGGATTACCATTCCATTGACGGTAGGCGGTGGTATCAACAGTATTCCCGGGATTCTTGAGTTGATGGATATTGGCGTTTCAAAGGTTTCAATTAATACCGCCGCAGTACGGAATCCCGAATTCGTCAACGAGGCGGTGAAAGAGGTCGGCGGCGATAAAATAACCATCGCCATAGATACCCGCACATCTACAGAGGTAGCCTCCGGGTTCGAGGTTATGGTAAACGGCGGCAGAACTCCGGTCGGTATCGATGCGGTGGAATGGGCAAAGCAAATGGAAGACCGCGGCGCAACCGCAATTCTTCCCACAAGCATGGATGCGGACGGCACTCAGGCGGGATACGACATCCCTATGACACGGGCAATTTCCGACGCAGTGAGCCTTCCCGTCATTGCATCCGGTGGCGCGGGTAAGCTCGAACATCTATATGAAGCTATAGCTGAGGGTCATGCCGATGCGGTTCTCGTGGCATCAATCGCACATTATGGTACATTCTCCATTCGCCAGATGAAAGAATATCTTGCCGGTAAAGGTGTGGCGGTAAATTTGTGAGAATATACGGGCTAAAAACACTGTCTGAACCGCAGATACCCATGATGAAATGATGGCCATGATAAATTTATTTGGGAAGCGGTGGTTTCCCCTTGAGTAATCGCCGGTCGAACAAGGCATTTCACGATCAGGAATTTCATATGGTGGAGAGGTGGTGTGGGTTTGAAATTCCCGTGAAATGGTGCAGTGAGAACGGAATACGATTACTCCGGGGTGCTTTTCTTTGGTTCGTTTCTTTGTGCATACAAAGAAATGAACAGAAAAAAAATGATTATAAAAAGGTATTTAATCATAAAAAAGAATCGGTGGTTTCACCTACCACTGAGTCTTAAAAATTTGTATATTCTTTAGATTATTGTTAACTCTCATAATTCTCGTGAATCCACTCAACCTGCCAGTCGAAGTTTTTATTCATTTTATACTTGATAATGTGATCTTTGTAATTCGGTCCGTTAACTTTGATTTTCGACAGATCGAAATTACCCATACCGGCATCGCCGCACCACTCTATATATTTCATATATTTGGGATCGATACCCATAAGCTCGAAACAGAGCCGGTCGGCAGCGACGAAATCGGTGCTTGATAATACAACGCCATGTTCAACAGGGTCGCCGCCCCAGGGACCATCGCCCTCTATCGATACGATACCGTCCACAACCGACAAATCAGGTTGTACACCCATCGAGGCCACCAGAAACAGGTTATAGCTCAGTTCCCTGCCGCCGCTGTTGCCCTCGCCGCCGTGCATTTTGGATTTTTCGTTGACCTGTTCGGCTCCTTTTTTACGCCAGTGACACATGGGGGCGCCCATAGCGACATTTTTCAGCGAATATGTTCCGACAACGGCGTTGTGGGTTTTCATTCGTGCTGCAGATATAAGATATACATCGGGATCCATAAACATGTCGATGATGTTGATAGCCTGTGGATGATGTTTTGCTGCCCGGATCCATTGTTGTGTGTACGGCTGGTCGTTGGCATCGACCAGTTTTACTTTATATTCTTTTTCAAGCGGCATATACCCGTAATTCTCGAATCCTATAAATGCATCGCATTTTGCCCCGGCTGTTCCCTCGGTAATGATAATCTGACGGTCATGGATCGGTTTGAGAAAGTCGAGTATCCCGCGAAGCTGGTCAGCATGGCTCGAACAATGTTCATATTCAGGTGTTGCGAGACCTGCATTCGCCTTTATAACAATCTGTTTGTTACCAATCGCTTTTTCGACCTCCTTCTGAAACGGTTTCAGCGACTGATAGATCATTTCCCGACGGTCTGTGCCTGTCCGGAATTCCACCTCGCTTTTTTCGGAGCCGAATAGTTTTGCCGGGGTGCTCGCCGGCTGCATCAATGATCCCAAAGCAAGGCCAGCCGACCCGAGAGATACACGTTTTATAAAACTTCGGCGGCTAAAAGCTCTATCCTGAATTATGTGCTTATTTATCATGAGATTATATCCTTTTCTGAGTTTGAAGATCTTGAAATTACGGTAAAGTTGATTAATAAATATAATAAATATGGAGAACAATTACGACAACAGGAAAATTATTTTTGGATTATACCTCGATAGCGTCAGGTAAAAGTTTTGATATCTTGACAGAACCTTAATAGCTCTATATACTTATCTAAGTTCTTCTTGACTATGTAAACATCTATATTCAACATACTGGTTCGCAACAACAAATTGGAGGTCATTATGCAACGAATGGCTGTCTGTTTAATTAGTATTTTCATAATTTTTGGTATTTTCAAAAATGAATCTTTTGCTGTTTCACTGCAGCGTGTCCCATATGTCATTCATGATGATTTTGAGACGGGGGAAATGTATGCATGGGAAGCATATCCATACGCTCAGGATATAGGATATGAACCGTTCACCGTAACGCAAAAGGAGCCGACCCACAACGGAAGCAAATACTCGCTGGCTAAAATTCAGCGTCCGAATGATGTTGTTGAACTCTACGAGGGTTTCACCAAGGAAATTGACTTGTGGACAGTTAATGATACACATATGAAACTTGCTCTGTTTCTCATCGCTGACCGTAAACCTGAGTATGTGGAGTGTTCATTATGCCTGTTTGACGGCCGCAGGTATTTTTTCTATGAGAAATCACCCGATGTTAACCGCTGGCTCGAACTGGATATACCGTTGAGCCGTTTTACCATGGATGGTATGTCACTTTCCGGTGGAGAACACATTCAGGCAATTACCATAATGGCGTTCTACCCGGTTGTCTCACATATCCCCAGTTATACTATCTGCCTCGATGATTTTTTGCTTAACGGTGAACGTCAGCGGAGATTTATTACTGAAAATCCAACCTCGACGACATTCGAAATGTTTGGATACTCGATACTGAACCGTCACTACTACTTTAATGATTCAGTTGATATATCCGTTAATCCTGAAAAGATTCCCAATGAAAAACCGTTAGACTCCGTAACCTGTGATGTGATTGATCCTTCCGGTAAAAAAATTGTTGACAGGAAAAAACTCAGGGAGAACGATGGTGTCTGGTCGGTAATTAATGCATATACATTCAAGGAAAAAGATGCCCGGGGCCAGTGGTGTATCAATTTTACCGGCAAAGACGCATCCGGTAATATGACGGAATGGGGATTCCGTTTTCTCATGCCGGGAACACGTCTCACAAAATCAACACACCCCCGCGCTTTATTCACCAGAGAAGAACTTACAAAAAAAATGGCTTCACAATCGCAGCGTGAAGCGGAAATGATAGATGATTTTATCCGGAATCCCGAGTATTTCAGGAATCTCGACCCGAGTAACATCAATGAGTTTGAAAATCTGTCGAGCGATGCTCTTACCGGCCATCAGTTTTCCATAATACGGTTTGGGGATGGTTGGAGCAACCCGATGAGGAGCCTTGCCGGTATTGCCGAATCAGGAGCTCTCCGTTATGTATTTACGGGAGATGAACAGGCAGGAAAAATTGCCTGCGAGGCTTTGCTTAAACTCTGTGCTTTCAAACAGTGGAATCATCCCTGGCAGGAAGCCCGTGGTAACCATACATACTATCCTGTGGGTTATACCATCGGTCAGGTGGGGATCAGTTACGACCTTCTCTATCCGTTGCTCTCCGAAGAAAACAAAAAAGCGGTCAGAAATGCCCTCATGGAAAAAGGTTTTGAAATGTTCTACCGTGACATGGTGGAAATGAACCGGATGCCGTCAAGTGTTTCCAACCATATTGCCGTAATAGTCGCAAATCTTGCAATTGCCGGAACTGCCATATATGGGGATGATCCGGTTAATCCACACCTTGAACCATATTTTTCAGGTGTCCTTGCTAAAATGAAGAGGTTTATCGACCGTACCTATTATCCTGACGGCGGCTACGGCGAGCCGATCGGTTATGAAGACATGGCAACAAGAGACCTGGTTGAAGCGCTCTATGTTCTCGAACGGAATTTCGGAATCGACTATACCACTACCACTAATATTAAGAAATTGTACCTTTATCCGCTTCATGGCGCATACAGTGATGGTACGATGCCTGATTATGGTGATGTTCACATAGGTGGCAGGTGGAACTGGAGCAGTACTCCCTTCCTTTGGCTCACATGCCGTATGAAAAATCCCTGGACAGCACATTTCAGCGAGCCTGTACTGCAGCGAGGCCGTGGGGGTTTATTCGAGTACCTCTGGTATACAACCGGTCTTGAAACAAAAAACCGTGAAGAACTCATTCCCTCCCATCATTTCCCGGTAAAAGGCACTATGTTTTTGCGTTCAGGCTGGTCTGATGAAGGTTCCATTCTGGTGTTCAAAAGCGGCCCGAATTCAAATCATTATCATGTCGATCAGGGATCATTGATCCTGATGACTAACGGAGAATTGCTCCTGAGCGAAGCGGGCCTTGAGAGTATACGTGGTTTCCATGCATATTACAGCAATCCGTACTATCAGTATTATGACACCCAGTCAATGGGGCACAACGTTATGCTCGTCGACGGCAATCCGGAAAGCCAGATGCCTGCCGACTATGAGAACGGGATCGCCGCGCTCCGTAATTATCCCCGTATCCTGCATAGTTTCGCCGGTTGGAATGTGGATGAGGTGGAGGGTGATCTCACCTGCGTGTACAAAGACAAGCTTTCACAATACACCCGTTCCCTCCTCTTTGTGAAGCCCGATATCTATGTGCTCTATGACCGTGTCCAGAGCTCCGACGATCACTTCTTCAGCTGGATATTCCATGCAGAGGATGTCGGTGAAAAAAGTTCGATCACACAAGAAGATAACCGGGTCAGGATTGTAAGGCCGAAAGCCCGTCTCGATATGGATGTCC
>JAFGMP010000494.1 GCA_016927495.1 Candidatus Latescibacterota bacterium
TCTTTGATCATGAAAATGTGCTGTATGCCAAGGCATAGTTTGATACATATTTAATTGCCGGAATAATAGTATCACACTATTGGCAGAAATTACTTATTATGAACTGAAATTTGAAACATCATAATTATTAAACCTTGCCAATTCTTGCCAAACTTTATAGTAATTCGTGCGTTTTGTGCGCTCTGTGAGGTTAATTTGAGATAATATTTATGCGGCAGACATGCAGTTAATTTATTGATAAACAAAGAATTACAAAATAAATATGTGAATTTTTACCCCTTGACTGGCAGTCAGGAGGTCACTCTAAGGTAAAAAAATTATTGGTAAGTAAAATAACTTATTGGGGGTGGTGGAAATCGTACCTGCAGCATATTATTTAAACTACCTCAAGTTATTATGTTTATTTAGATGATATTATTGCTTTTTCATGTAAAATTTATTTTTGCCATAAATTTGCCATAAATTTGGGAACTATAGGTAAATATCGGGAATAATAACGGAAGAGGTTTTGGGGTTAAATGTAATAAATACTTACCTTTAGTTACTTACTATTACCTTTGGTTACTCGCTTGGTACTGACTCTGGATCAGTTTATCGAGGTTCAAATCCTTGCAGGGCAGCCAAATTATGTATTTTGTGCAACCTCTGTGCAACCTCAGAATAGAAATATTTCCTATTTTCCATTACAGATAATATTTCATCTTATCAAATCCCATTACAATTATCGCATAAAATGATGGATAAGGAAAGCTGAGTTTTTAAAATAGTCATCAGCTCTTAGCATTTATTTTTCCTCCATATGACTTCTAACAAAGTTTTTGATTTTATATTCTAAAAACTTACTTTATAAATAGTGTTACTGTCATCATAATCGCTTAAACTATTGTTTCGCAACCATATTAAAATTCTGCATAGAATAACTAACGGATAATTCTGGGATTGTTTTTGTTTGCTATCGTTACGAGTTTTCTTCGAAAATCTTCTTCAGACGTTCTACTAATGTATCGAAAAGCTTTTCATCTTTTGGAAAATGCCACACTCCAGGAGGACCAAACCCACCGCCAAAATATTTTTGAATTTTTGAATTTACCCATGAACTCTGTATCGGGTACCTTCCTCCTGTGATACTTAAAGATAGTCGTTTAAGTAAGTCTCGTTCAGGAGCATTTATTTCGCAGTCTATTTTTTCAGATACTTTGTCTGCAATAAAGATTAAATTATGGTCATTAGTATTAGGGATTTTTTTGTATTCTCCGTCATTGACGAGTTCCTCACCGCTTTTCAACCACAGAGCTTTAAATAAATCCTCTAAGGCCATAGCTCGTAGCATTTTTACCACACTAAAAACTTCTAACTCACGGGGCTTCAGAGCACTATCATTAATGCTCCCCTCGTCATTGATTTTGAAAATTTGATTGAAGAGTAGCTCGCTTGCTGTAAGAAGTCTATCAAAACAATTATACCATGCAACAGGCAAGTTACCAATTCTGTTATACATTTCTCTTTGACGCTCTTCACTCAGCATAACATTAATCCTTCATGATTTTCAATGCACTGTACTAACAGTTTCAAACGTTCTTTTGTCTCATCCCTATCTTCCCCGTAATGTACTTGCCGGTGACAGTTTGGAAATAGGGTGAATCCTTTTGTCAAGAATACGATCTTCCTCGTCTTGGTGATTTTGCTGTGTTAATAAATAAAATGAATGCAATTAATCGGCAAATGAAAGGCCGTCAAACACATCCCCGCCCCACATCCCCTTTTCAATTATTTTCCCTCCGCCAACGCTGAAATAGCCCTCGACACCGCTTTCGGATCGAATTTTGCACCACACGATGTCGTTTGTATCAAGAATGGTCGCCTTCTCGCCCTTTTTAATCACTCCGGCAATCCCGTCACGGACCGGAGACTGTCTGACCTCGAGGTCTACTTTCAGCGTCACAGGCGTATTCATAATGATCGGGCCGTTGCGTACCTCTCTCAGTTCATTGGAAATGTAATCGTACCGAAATGTGCATGGATAAAACCATGTATGAAGGATTTTGCCGCGGTTTTTCGTCTTTATCTCACCGGAACCGTCCACATCCTGCTCGAACCATGGCGAGGTAGGTACTTTGCCGATCATTTTCAGATCACCTGCTATAAATCGAAAGTAGTACGTTGCATGATCATCACTCGGCCCCCGTTCTGAAATAGCTATTTCGCGGTATTGGTCTTTGGAATCGATGTCGACAATTTTCACATCGATATTAAGTGACGTACCCCAGCAGACCATCGACGCTCTATTGACTTCAACGACGAACCGTTCATTCCCGAATTCCTCTCCGATATTCAGGAACCACACCTGAATATTGTCAAGATGACCATCATCGTCAAGATCGACCCGTCCCTTGAACGAGACGCTTTCCTTCGTCTCTTTTTCGAGGGTTATATCAGACGGCTGAGCACAAACCTGCAACGGAAGAAACACAATAACAATGATTACAAGTATTTTCATGAGATTCATGTCGGTTTCCCTATCGGTTTCCCTATACGTAAATTTATCAATAACAGCTTGTAGAGCGTGAAATATCGTTATATTCCTCATTTCACTCAATCTTGTTCATGGTGTAGATCCTATGTTTTTTGAAAAATAATATTAATAATACGCAAAATTTTATACCGAGTGTTATCCTATCTTATACCTTTCGTCTGTATTAACGATTCTTGCTTGAAGTGTATTTACTGCTTTATTAGCAATTTTCACTTATTCAAGATGGTTTCAATCTTTGTTTTGAGGTTTCAATTATCATTTGATTATAATCATATAAATAGTCTATTAATATGTTTCTATCAATCATTTTTTATCAATACCACATCGGGACCTGTTTCATTATATGTGTGAACATTTTATTGTTAAATTATCTAAATAATATTAGATGTCAAGAGCAAATTTCACTGGTAAGAAGAAAGTATTAAGTAAATTGCCTTTAAAAATATGATTTCTTGACTTTTATTATATGTTATAATTTATTAAATAATATTATAATGTGCTATTAATTTTTGAAACCTCAAATATCTTAATCAATTAGGGAAAACGTAAATAAAATGAGCACAAGTACCACAATTGACTTTCCTGACTCTGGAAGCCACAAAGGTTTTGCAGGAAAAGTTTAAGTTGGGTGGATAATTTGTAGGGGCGGTTCGCGAACCGCCCCTACATGATCTAATTATCGGATGGTAATATTCATGGTAACATATTATAATCCAGATCATCACAACCGTCGATCTATTCGGTTAACAGGATACGACTATTCACAGACAGGAACTTATTTTATTACCATTTGTACTCAGGATAAGGAATGTTTGTTTGGAGAACTTGAAGATAATAAGATGGTTTTCAATCATACAGGTAGAATTGTTAAGGATTCATGGTTATGGTTATCGACTCAATATGAATATATCGAATTGGATGAATATGTGGTCATGCCAAATCATCTGCACGGTATTCTGCTAATTACAGATAATAGTATGAAAAGCACGCATGGGATTGGTTCAAGTAGGGGCGGTTCGCGAACCGCCCCTACAAATGCGAGACGTAAATCTGTAGGCCGATTGGTTGGTGCATTCAAAACCATATCCACAAAACATATTAATGAAATCAGGAATACACCCGGCTTAAAATTATGGCAGCGTAATTATTACGAACATATTATAAGGAACGATGGCGATTTACATCGAGTTCGCCAATACATTATCGATAATCCGATGAACTGGAACCATGATCCCGAAAATCCTTATAATTTCAATACAGAAGATAGTTGAATATGAAATGTCTCATTGGAAAAACGAATGCTCATGGGACAATATGTTCATAGGGGCGGTTCGCGAACCGCCCCTACCATTTAATTACCCTTATTTCCATTACCGCCATTATCCTTCCTCTCACCCTTCCTCTCACCCTTCCTCTCACCCCTCATCTCTCCCCTCCATCCACGGATTCATCACCCACGCAATCATAATCAGCGTGATACAGCCGATAACGTTATACCATAAATATGGAATTTCTGTAAAAGCGAAACACAGGATAACAACGGCCTCAGCGATGATCGCCGCGAAAAAAGTGGCATTACCGCCGATTTTTTTCAGATAAAACGCAATAAGAAAGATGCCGAGGATTGTGCCGTAAAAAAGTGAGCCCAAAATATTCACCGCTTCTATAAGCGAGCCGAGACGGTTTGCGTAGAGGGCGAAGAGAATGGCATAGAATCCCCAGAATATTGTGGCTAATTTCGATACCATGAGGTAATGTTTTTCGGATGCCTCTTTTTTGACCATACGTTTGTAAATATCGATTACCGTTGTCGATGCGAGCGCGTTCAACTCTGCTGAAGTCGAAGACATAGAGGCCGAAATTATTGCCGCAAGAACAAGGCCGATCAACCCGATGGGGAAAAAGTTGATGACAAAATAGAGGAAGATGTAATTTGTGTCGTTGGTGTCGGCTTTGGGATTCATTTGCCGGATGAGTTCGGTAGCTTGTTTTCTGATGCCCGATTCCTGTTCTTTCGACGACAGAATTTCGCTGACTGCGGAGTCTATCCCTTGTTTGTTGTTTGCTTTAACAGATGCCAGCATACTGCGAATGTACTGCTGTTTTTCCTCATGCACACGGCTGTAATCGGTTTCAAGTTTTTGGTATTCGGCAGCATAAGAACCGGCTTGTATTTGTTCTGTCTCAACCGGATTAAAGAAAAGCGGGGGAGTGACAAACTGGTAAAACACAAAAACCATTGCGCCGATAAACAGAATCGTGAACTGCATGGGAATTTTTATGACACCGTTTGCCAGCAGTCCCATTCGACTTTGTGCTATCGAGCGCCCTGAGAGGTATCGCTGCACCTGCGACTGATCGGTGCCGAAATATGACAGGGCAAGGAATGTTCCGCCGATGAGGCCTGACCAAAAGTTATACCGGTCACGCCAGTCGAATGAAAAGGTTATGGCGTTCAGTTTACCCATTTTACCTGCCACATGCGCCGCATCCATAAAGGAAATATCGGTGGGCAGCAGGCGAAAAATCATGAACAGTGCCGAAAACATTCCCACCGTTATGATGAGCATTTGCAGAAGATGAGTTTTGTTGACGGCATCGGTACCGCCTATGGCCGTGTACAGCACGACCATGGCGCCGATGACAAAAATAGTGAGACGTATATCCCAGCCTAATAGAACCGAGATGATCAATGCAGGTGCAAAGATTGTAAATCCTGCTGCAAGTCCGCGCTGTATCAGGAACAGTACGCTCCCCAGAGTACGGTTTTTGAGATCGAAACGCTGTTCGAGATATTCGTATGCAGTATACACATTAAGGTTATGGAAAATCGGCACGGCTGTGACTGAAAGGATGACCATAGCAATCGGAAGACCGAGATAGAACTGGACAAACCGCATGCCGTCCACATATGCCTGACCGGGAGTCGAAAGAAAGGTAATGGCGCTGGCCTGTGTCGCCATAATGGAGAGTGTGACGGTGAACCATGGGGTCGTTCTGTTCGCAAGAAAGTAGTCTTTGATATCTTTTTTGCCGTGAGATTTCCAGACACCATACACTACCACAAAGGCGAGGAACGAACTCATTACTATCCAGTCGACACCACTCATATTTTTATTCAATACCTGTATTTACCATTTCAGGTTCGGGTTTTTATCATATGATTCATTTTCTTGTTATAAATCACCCAAAATAGGGACACTATGTAGGGGCACAAAATTTTGTGCCCTTGCATTGATACCATACACATGTTAGCTGCGGGGGGAATTCATGCAAAAAATCGTGTAAAGGCATAAAACAGCACGATCAGGATTACCAGATTCAGCAACACACAAAGATACAGTCTTTTCCATGTTGAAAAAATTGGCGGCGGTTCTTCACGGATATCATGTTCCGGTTTATTTATTGCCATCATATTTTCCCGCAGTAATCATGTTGACAAATAATCGATATGCTCCCGGAACGCCTGCAGGAAGTTGCCGAAACCATGAATAACCCGTATAGATGAATACTCCCTTGCCGTACCGTGTGAACAACGTCCCACTGGTTTTATCCGATTCGCCGGGGTCGTGACATGACAGCATTAGTTCGTACTTATCATCCCACTGCTCTGCAAAATACAAACCTCTTTCCTGAACCCAACCCTCAAAATCTTTCTGTGTGATCTTATTAGGATAATTTAAAAGCTGATGACCGGGAGTGAGAAAAGATACGGGTGCTGTTTCCAAACTCACACGATCCCGACCGATTGTGAACGGATAGGGGCCTATTTCCGGCATAACCAGCCCGGATGATACATTGTACTGAACAATTAGAATTCCGCCATTTTTTACATATTCCAAAAGCGATGGCTGATAATGTTTCAGGCGTTCACGGGTGTTGTAAGCCCGGATTCCCATAATGATCGTATCGAACCGGGATAAACTCGTACTCTCCAGCATCTCATCATCCAGCAATGTAATCTCGTAACCAAGATTACGGAGGCAATCAGGCACCTCGTCCCCGGCTCCCATTATGTAACCGATTGTTACGTTTGGTTTTGTTATATTGAGCCTGGCAATTTTGGCATTACTTTCCGGGAAATACACCGAAGTTTCGATGTGGGGATATGATATTTCCACCAGCGATCTGTTATAAGTTTTTCCGTTTATCACAGCTTCGGCAGTCAGGACTGCTTCATCCTGAATCTGTGGTGGTGTTACCGTGAAAGTAACTGTTTGCTCTTCATATTTATTGGTGAGAGAAATGGGTATTGATGCCGGTTGTATATGCCATGCTCCTGATCCGCTCAATCTTACCAGACCGGATACTTCGGGAGTATGACTTTTCACCTTGACGGTAATTTTTTTTGGTGTGTTGTCGCCGAAAATGAAGACTTTATCTTTAAAATCGACCGTAACCGCCGGTCTGATCTCGAATGGCCGGTATAGCTCGCCACGTGCCCTGTCTGTCCATCGGTAGAGAAGCGGTATTGCATAGGTTAGATGTTTTCCGTCATTGCTCACGGTGACATTGATATAAACCGATGGAGAATTGTCCGCCAGACCGATTTGAGTTTGATCCTGAACGGAAAAAGTACCCGGTGAATAGGGTTCCACCAGCCAGTAAGGCTGCGAAATCGGCATATTTTGAGGTATGGGGATATTTTTTTCGATTACCGACGGATCATTGTTATGTATCGAAATATTTTCCATTGAATCAAGGTTGAGTTTTGGACAGTTAACCTTTTCGATGACAAAGGGAGTATCCGAACGGTTCACAGCGGTGATAGTGAAATGGATTGTCTCACCCGGCGATGCGGAAAATTCATCGGTTATCGCTTCAATCCAGAGACCGCTACAGGACTGAATAATCCGTAACAATTCCTGACGCTTGATATCAATCCATTGGTCTTTTTTCAGTGAGTTCAATACATCATAGACTTCAAGCAGATCAGGAATCGATGCCGAAGGGTTCACCGGGTCGAAATTAATAATAATTTCAGACAGTTTATCA
>JAFGMP010000010.1 GCA_016927495.1 Candidatus Latescibacterota bacterium
AAAATAAAATAAAAATAAATAAAAATTGAATTTTTATCAATTATCCCAGTGCAGCCCTCATAACTTTTTTATCCGAAGCACGGTCTATGCAATCATTTGCGCTTATACGTCTTTTCTGATAAAGGTCAAGAAGGGCCATATCAAGTGTCTGCATACCCTCGCTTTTTGAAGTCTGTAATACAGAGGGTATCTGGTAGGTTTTATTTTCACGTATGAGATTCGAAATTGCCGGGCTCCCAACAAGTATCTCAATTGCCGCTATACGACCGCCACCCGTTTTTTTCAGCAGTGTCTGAGCCATTACACCCATGAGCGATTCGGACAACATAGATCGGACCTGCCCCTGTTGAGCCGAAGGAAATACATCGATAATACGATCTATCGTTTTAGCCGCACTTGAAGTATGCAGTGTACCAAAAACAAGGTGGCCGGTTTCTGCTGCGGTCATTGCAAGCTGTATTGTTTCAAGGTCACGCATTTCACCAACGAGAATAACATCAGGGTCCTCACGAAGAGCAGATCTGAGCGCTGCGGAAAAAGATTCGGTATGTGCCCCCAGTTCACGTTGATTGACAAGGCATTTTTTATTGTTATGGACAAACTCTATAGGATCTTCAATGGTAATTATATGTTCGCTGCGTGTTGAATTAACGTAATCGATGAGTGCAGCCAAAGTCGTCGATTTTCCGCTACCTGTGGGGCCGGTACATAATACCAATCCTTTATATAACTTTGCGAAATTTATTATCTGTTTAGGTAGACTTAATTGTTCGACAGACAGTATTTCTTCAGGAATCAACCTGAAAACTGCTGCAATGCCACGATGCTGCATGAATACATTGGCGCGGAACCTGGCAATACCTTCGACAGCATATGCAAAATCCGTTTCAAGATTCTCTTCGAAACGCTGCTGTTGAAAGGGGGTCATAATTTCATAGAGTAATTTTTTGGTCTCATTTTGCGGTAAGATGTTGTTGGTAACAGGTGTTAAGTCTCCGGAGATACGCAGGAGCGGCGGCGCTCCCACACTGATATGTAAATCAGAACCTTTCCGTTCTTTCAGCAGATGGAATAGTTTATCAATCTGAGCCACATTCAACTCCCTTCATTTATAATTAAAATATAAATTCCCTTTTTACCTGCTATGTATAGTCATAATGTTAAAACAATGAAAGATACCGGTCAATAAGAAAAAATATTTCACGTTTAAAAAATAAGACTGAATAACCGCCAATTGCAATAAAGGGTCCAAATGGAACTTCCTGGCCTTTTTCCACACGTTTGGTCAGAAGCGTATAAGCACCCCATATTCCACCGGCAAATACGGCAATAATAAATGTAATAAAACTCCATAAAGGACCGACAAACAATCCTATTACAACAGCCAGCTTCATGTCACCCATCCCTATTCCCTCTCGTTTGAACAAAAGCCTGCCCATTATTATCATCACAGTTAAAATCGCCAGACCGACAAACGCACCGCCAATGCCACGTACAATACCCGCATATCCCCAACGAAATGATAAAATAACCGCGATTATTCCTCCCAAAAGATTCAGGCTGTCAGGAATTATCATATGACGAAGGTCAATAGCAAATGCAACCAGAAGCACTGAACCAAGCGAAACATCTGCCAAAAAATTTGTTAAGAAAGGTTTGTGAAATAACGATCCGCTAAAAAATGATCCGTTAAACCGATTCCAGTTCAGAACAAACAGTCCAATCACCATAAATGCAGTCAATAACTCAACAAGCGGGTATATGTATGAAATCGGTTCGGAACATGAACGGCACCTTCCCCCCAATAACAGATATCCAACTACCGGCAGGTTGTCACGATATTTTATAGGAGTATTGCATTCAGGGCAACGAGAGCCGGGGAATACAATAGATTCTTTACGAGGTAATCTGTAAATAACAACATTTAAAAACGATCCGAGCATCGACCCGAATAACCCAAAAAAAATAACATATAACAAAAACTCTATGCTCATCCAGTATTCCCCGTACTCAGGAAAAAAAAACAAGACACCTGAATCAAGTGTCTCGTTTTCTTATATCAATATCATAATACCTGTTACCAACCAAGTAAAATTTTCACAAATAATGTCGATGACTTATAGGATTCAAAGGCGCGCGTTGTGTCCATGTAATTCTGATCATCATACTGAACACCGGATGCCGACCAGATATTATAGCCAAAATAATTGGTCCGGTTTTCAACCTGTAATGTATAAGTCAATTGTTCAAAATCATTTTCATTTTGTACAAAATCGACGTATTTGTATTCCAAACCAGGAATTCCCTGCATACCGAGAGTAAAATGCGTCTGTGATGATATAATATATTTGATTAAAAATAGAGGAATTCGCGCTGTGTAGTAGTCGCTCGGATCTCCCGGACGTGATACGCCGTCACGATCTTTTTTATAAAAACGGAATTTTATTCCGGGAGAAAATACAAAGTGACCAAATTCTTTGGTATAAACAATTTTATTTACCATAGCGAAGGTATTTATCGTCTCTTCGGGCTGGTAAGTCCTATCGTACATCACTCCTTCAACTTGATCATTTCTTTCCAGTTTAACATGGTTTTCCATCGTAATTGAAGGAATAGCTCTTATTTTCGATTCCACCCAAAACCGATTTACTTTTGAATTTTTATACTCGAGTTCGTCATAAAACAAATCGCGTTTAAAACGTCCTATAGTTGAAGTGATTCCGGGAATCAGATAATCCGTCCTGAATTTTGTCGACACCTGAATATAAGGATCCTGAACATTATCTTTGATTCTTTCATACCGATATTCCGCGTAAAGTTTTCCCACATCGAAAACATCATAATTCAGGTTAAATTTAAAATAATCGTCATTGGTCAGGTTATCTTCGCCAACCCCTTTTGTTCTCATTGACCCGACAATTAAATTAACGCTTCGCAGCGGAGTATATCTGACGTAAAAATGATATCCTTTCCTGTCGAGGTCGTATGGTGTATCGTATTTCATGTCGTCTTCACGGAAATCAGGAATATTGTTGTTATTATAATCATTTCCGAAAATGAATTCATCCCTGTCAACATCAAACATCAAAAATGCCTCGTCATAATCGGCAATATCATTATTGTTTTTGTTGTTGTCGGCAATACCGTCATTATCTTCATCATTTCCCGGAAAAACACCATCAGGGTCTTCATGGGAGTAAAGGTTTGTTGCACTGATTGTCCTGTTGACTGGCATTGTATCCGGGTAAACATCATCATCATCATTATCTTCGATAAGCGGCAGCCTGATTGTGTTATTTCGGCTGTTTAACTGCGATTGCCCACCGGAACTCGAAGCGACTTTCCCGGGAATATAATAATCGAGCCAGGGCCGATAAAATTTACCCATTTTAAATACTTCACCGGCAAAACCGAATTTTGCCCATTCTTTTTTTGCAGTAACATAATATGCATGGTCTACCTCGGCCCATTTATGGCCTGTGCGGGGAGGCTGACCCGATACTATATTTTCAGGCTCTCCTGTTCCCGGAAGGTCGTCTGCATACATATAATGATTTGAATTCGTAACAAATTCACCGTTTACCTCAAAACCTAAATAATTGAAATTCGCATCAAAACCGTAAACAATAGAAGCAACCTGAAAACCGAAGTCAAGCGTCATTGTTTTAATATTCGAACCATCCTTTACATTTCCCTCAGCCTGAGCAGTGGTTCTCCAATAGGCGCCATCATAGTATGTCGCGACTTTTCCTGCCGTGTCATGACCTCCCTGCACCTCTTTGGTAAATATCATCGACTGTTCAATTCTATAATCATTCGCTACGGTAATCTCAACTTCTACACGGTTTACATGTTCTCTTATACTGGTAATGTCGAATAAATATACAAGGGATTGTGTACCACTTACCTCTAATCTGTTCGATTTAGGATCCAAAAGAGTATAATATTGGTTTGCAAGATTAATATCAAAATTATCCTTAACATTTTTCAGATTGGCGCCTTTTTTATAATCGCTGTAATAAAAATAGTCGGCATATTTAGGCAAACTCTCAAATAGCCTGAGGGTGTCGAAATCCGGCTTGCCGTTACCAGCAGTAGACAATGGATCAATATAAACCTGCTCGGTAACCTTTGTTATAGCTGTAGTTCTGTCCCGGGTCGAATCATCCATAATAACATCAGGTATAATATCATCCCTGTATTTGTTATTTACTTTCAACCGAACATTATAAACAACAGGGCCACCTTCGTTGTCATTCGGAGAATCATCCAAAAACCTGACCGCATAAATCATTGGCGTCGGGGCATAATTACTGACGGTTCCATACCAACTGTCTCCACCCTCTCTGTTTCCCTGAACGCCATACTGGTTAACATAGGTCGCGCCGAGAGTCAATGCACCCAGTCTACGCCTGAAATGTCCGCCTCTGAACAATACACCGCCTTGTCTTACCAGCATAGATTCGTTGACCAGGGCGTTACTGTTAAATACACTAACCGTGCTGTTTGCCGACTGCCAGTCAATCCTCATTCCGTTTATGTTCGGTATACTGAGAGTTAACGGGGTATATTTTGCACGTAACGCACCTGCACCGATGACCGATACTGCCCAGTCATCCGTCGATTCACGGGCAACCCAGACGCCGTCTACCTGACCTTGCGCTATTGAGTTTATATAATTATCGGGACTTTCAGCACTAAATGTCTTATCGCCTGAATATGTTTCTCTCCACACTGTGGCGGTGTGGCGCATTCTGGCTATTCTGTCGCCAAAATCATTATATGACCATCTGTTGCGGCGCTCCTCGATAATGTTATAATTTTCAAATCCCCTGAAAGCAAAATTTTCATATCTGTCTTCCATCTCATAAAAATTGTAACCCCAACGTTTATACATGTCATAATATTTACCAAAGTTTCCCATATACGTCTGGTTTTCAGCATGTTTGGTTGCGGTCGAAAGAGCATTCAAACGTTCCTCCGTTGACATGGCCAACCAGTCCTGCTCAGTAAGCTTACGCAATTCATAAATGCTCTGTGCCTGACTACTGACATTAAAACCGGTCATAAATAACATAACAGTGAGTAATAACGTCTTCTTCCCCATGATTTCAATTCCGTTGTGATGGTTTAATTAAATAGTTTGGTGTATAATAAAAACTTAATACAGTAATCTTAATTCCCACCTTATAAATAAAAACATATATTTCCTCAGAAAAACAATAATTTACTTAA
>JAFGMP010000071.1 GCA_016927495.1 Candidatus Latescibacterota bacterium
ACAGGACAGAAAACGTATTTTGGACTATCAAAGTGAAATTGCACAGGATGAGGATTTACCGATACTTTCCAGCTTTTCGTATCTTGAATCGGCCGATGCTTTCGGATGCGGCGCAGGAATTACACATCTTTATATTGACGGTAACGGCGAGGTGAGTCCGTGTAATTTGGTTCCGATGTCTTTTGGCACCATAAAAAACGAATCTCTTCATGAGATTCTCGGCAACATGGGAAAACATTTCCGTACACCGAGAACCGGGTGTATAGGTCATATATTGTCGACGCATATTCCCGAAGGAAATCTGCCGACCAGTCCAGAAATTTCACAATATATATGCGGGAAATACCTGCCTGAAAATCATGATGTGCCGCGATTTTTCACAATAAAAGCCGACGCTGAGGGTGAGGTAGGGCATAATGAATTGAAATCGGCTTATAATAAAGTGCACGGTTCTTATGATGAGTTCTGGGTAACAGAGGCGGGAAAGCCGGTTGTGGAACTTATCGACAAGCTTTTATTAACCGGTAAGGAAAAAGTGTTTGAGGCTGGCTGCGGAACCGGTTATGCAACAGTACGGATAGCGGAAAAGCTCGATAATCCTTCGCAGATTACCGCTGTGGATTTATCGGGGGGAATGTTAACTGAGGCTCGTGGACGTGCCGCAAAAGAGGATTTCAATTCTATACATTTTATCGAGGGTGATGCCCTTGATGTGTTAAAAAAATCACAAGGCTATGATGTAATATTCACAAGCTGGGTTTTGGGGTATATACCACTCAGACCGTTCTGGACAGCCGCTTCAAAGGCTTTGGGGTATAACGGCCGGCTTGCGTTTATCGTTCATAAAGAGAATTCACCCCGTGAACCTCTTGAAATTTTCGGTGAACTTGTTGCAGAAAATCCCTCCATACTTGAAAAAAAGGTTGAATTTGATTTTCCGCCCGACATGGAGTATGTACAATCGCAATTGAAGTCAGCAGGTCTGAAAATCGACTTCATCGGGGAAGGAAGTGTTGTGTTTCGTTATGGCACTCCTGAGAAAGTTCTCGATCATCTCTTGAAATCGGGTGCGGGAACAGCATTTTATGAAGCAGTTGTTCCCTCAATGCGTCAGGAACAGGAGCGTAAATTTATATCGATCTTTAGGGAGCGTAACCTGGATAAGGCTAAATTTGAAGTAACGCATGATTATATTATTTGTATTGCCCGAAAACGTCAGTAGTTATCATATCTGCCGTACTCCTCACATATACCCACTAATGCTTCGAGACGGTCGGGCTTTACATAGGGGGCTACACTGCACGCAGTCGAAAGTATATATGCTCCGCCGGGCTTACCCCATGCGACTCTCTGTTTCATATCTTCTTTCGCCGCTTCGAGATCTTTGTGCAGCAGCGTATTGACCGAGTCGATATTCCCTTTGATAAATACTCGTGTTCCGAGCAGTTGTTTTGCTTCGTGAAGTTCGACAGTTCCGAGCGGCGGCGGATCGAGTGTATCGATACCGTCCAGTCCCGTTGATTCCATAAGATCGAGACGGTCACCGATAGCGCCGCATGTATGGGTATAACAGGGCAAATCGGGATAATCGTATTTTACCGCATCCCAGCACTTTTTTTCATAGGGGAGCACATAATCTTCGTACATCTGCCGTGATATGAATCCGGCCCCGGCAAATGCTGAACTGTTGAGTATTGCATCGACGTCATGTTCCGCAAGCTTGCGGCAGTAGTATGCGCACCCCTCGCTGAAACGGCTAAGTATGGCTTTGCACTTCTCAGAGTGAGTTATAAGAGCCATAAGAGCGTTTTCATAGCCGAGAAGCTCCATAAGCTGGGTGAAAGGGCTGAAAAATTCACCGTGTATGCTTACCTCTCCTTTGGTTGCCTTTCTGAGCAAATCGATTGCCCTGAACTCATATTCGGGGAACCAATCATCGGGATTTTCGGGATTACGGTATCCGCGTTTTATGTCATAATAATGATAGGGATACTTAAGGCCGCCGTTTGTATGAGGATTTTCATAGAAGAGCCTGTTGATATCTATATCATCGATGGACAACCGCAGTTTTATATCGCGGATGTGTTCGTTGCCGCCCGGACGCTGGCGGAAACACTGAACATTATCGTCACGGGGGCATAAGGTATACGATCCGTCTTTCCAGTGAACAATCTCGGCATCGGATTTTTCTTCGATTTTATAGATATCTTCCTGCCAGTTTTCAGGATGGCCGGGAAGATTGATGAGTATGCCGTCGAACCGGTATCGTTCCCGAAGTGTGAGCAGCGCTTCGACAAAGCTTTCCGTACAATGCCAGAGACGGGCGGGAGGAATGCCGGTGTTGAGGAGGTAGTGTCCAAGCGATAGCTGGCACATACCCGGTACACGGTCGGGAATTCCTTTGCGCATAGCGACAGCCATACGTTCCCGTGAGGTCAGTGCTGTTTTACCGTTTAATTCGCTATTTGCAGACTCTGGCACACATGCTCCCGTTGACTGAACGATTTATAAAATTCTGAATTGAATTTGACATACCCTGGATTTATTACAATTCAGAGAGAGCTGGATGTACATTGGAAACTATATTTAATTCAAATGGTCATGTCGTAAACCAGTACCTATCGGATATTTGTCTGACAGGGGAGCGGGTAATTTCCCTTTCGGGTTAAGATTTCCAAATATAACCTCGATTGCAGCATCCATCGAATGTTCAGCCGGAGAATAGGTTGCAATAAATCCTTTGGCCTCAGGGAAAGTATTGATCAGGTACGGGCTGTAAAAAGAAATTATGGTAATGTTGTCATTTGTTTTCAGGACATTTTTAATAAGTTCAAAAGCTTTCTCTGTTTGGACTGATTCGGTATGGTTCGGTCTTATAAACAGGGAACAGATAATAACATCAGCTTCAGATGCGCGTCTCATAACTTCCCTTTTAATTCTTGCGTCCGGCTCTCCTGCAATATTTAAATTTTTGATATTTTTATACTTTTCAATTAATTTGCTGTAGTATACGGATCCTTCAAAAACCGAAAATTCATCCATTATGTTTATCGAAACAATATACTGGTTGTCATAATTATAAGGTAAAATGTTATCGTCATTTTTTACCAGAGTTATTGATTCGTTTGATATTTTAGCGGCTGTCGTATGATATTCATCGAGCCCGATACCTGCAATTCCGCTGGATGGGATAACGTTATCGATCTCATTCAACTTCAGCTTATCTTTCATAACAAGTACTTTTTCAATCGCGCTGTCAATCAACTTCATATCGAGATTATGCTTATCCGCTTCATTCAGCATAAGATCGATTGATGGTATTTCTGTTTTATCGGTTTCAGGAAGAATGAGCATGTTGTATCCTGCATTCAAACAGGTAAGTATTGTCGCCATACGTTCACGGGAAGGAATGGGCGCATTTATATTTTTATTCAATGCGCTGACAATGAGTCCGTCAAATCCAAGTTGATTTCTTATAACTTCCTTAATCGTATTACCCGACTCCATGATAGCTTTGTTATTCGGGTCGAGGTCGGAACACATTATGGATAAAACACCGGCGTCGATTCCTTCGCTGAATGATATGAGATTACCGTTTTCGTTTACTGTCGATGATGTAAACATTTCCGACGGGAAGTATTTGATACAGGCAGCAACACCGGTTTCCTGGCAGCCTTTAATGAAATTCTGTCCAAGCTTCGATACTAATTCGGTATCACTGCCAAAACTTCTAATTTTATAGGGATCTTCAAAAAAGTTGTAAAGATTAACCACTGGCGCAAATATCCAGTTAATACCCTGCACTTTTGCTTCAATAGCGGTAATTTTCCCCTGACGGTATGCGAAATCATCGGATTGTGTGGCGCCGATGGCCATCGGAAACGGAAAACGTGTTGCCGTTTTATCCCAAAACCATGCACCGTTTTCGAATTCAGCTCCAAATAACAACGGGAGATCCGATTGATCACGCATGGTATTAATTTCTGCAAGGAGTTTGCCGCCGTGGAAATCGTTCAGTGTTTCAAGTTTCCATGTTTCACGGATAGTAGATAAATTAATCGCTCCCGGTTTGTATTTTTTTATTAACAGATTTATAGTCTCTTTATAATCTGGATAAATATAATACCGTATCGGATCGACAGTCAGACAGAAAAGCTGGCCGATTTTTTGGGTATCGGTAATTGATGCATGTGTGTCTTTGAGCCAGTTTGTCCGTACATCCTCAACCTGTTGTTGCTCACATCCTGTGTGGGTAATACATAGAATTGAAAATAATGAACATACTAATAAATACAAACGTAACTTCTTCATGCTTTATCCTTATTTGATAGAATGATGCGGATTATGATAAAAAGTATTACACCGGCAATGAGGTATAGAAAACCATGCATACGTGGGCCGATTATGATTCGTCCGATACCGAAAAGGAAGAACCAGACGCTCAGCGAACCCAGAATCCAGTTCAAAAAATCAAGCCCGATATGCGGTTTTGCATGGATAAGTTCATTTTCCGGTATACGGTCGGAAATGTTTTTCCAGAGCCTTCCTCCCGGTTGTACTCTGCGGTAGAATGATATTAGCTTTTCGTCCGACACCGGTTTTGTCAGGAATGTAACAATTATCCAAGCAGTCGTTGAAATGATGGTGGTCACGAGCATGAGTACGGTGAATCCTTCATTAGTATCCGTCGTATACCCCATCGTCATGAGTATTGATGCTGTAACAAGCGATACCGTCATTGCTGTGATTTCGCTCCATGCGTTGATTCTCCACCAGAACCACCTTAGTATGTATACGAGGCCTGTACCTGCACCGATCGTCATCATGAATTTGAATGCACCGACTACAGATTCCATCATCATCGTAACAATGGCGGCTATAATAAGAATAAAAACCGTCGTCAAACGTGAAACGAACACATAGTGTTTCTGATCGGCACCTTTTTTTATGAATCGCATATAAAAGTCGTTGATGACATAAGAGCTTCCGACATTGAGAAGTGTGGAAATGGTTGACATGAATGCCGCTGCAAAAGATGCGAGCATCAATCCCCTTAAATAGGGCGGCATATGATCAATCATAACCGAAATGTATCCGGCTTCGGCATCTTTTGAGTCGGGGTAAAGCACAATGGCGGTGAGCGCTACCAGAATCCACGGCCATGGCCGGAGTGCGTAATGAGCAATATTGAACCAGAGCGCCGCGAGTTGCGAATGTTTCTCGTCTTTCGCTGCAAACATTCGCTGTGCTATATAACCTCCGCCTCCCGGTTCCGCACCGGGGTACCATGCCGCCCACCAGATAACCGCTATATATACGAATATAGTTGAAAGGGGAAGCCATGAACCGTCGAGTCTGGGAAGAAAATTCAGCGCAGCTGTGCCATGCGGTGAGGTTGCGATTACTTTAGCTTTGAGCGCTTCAATGCCGCCGACTGCCGAAACAGCGTAAACCGAAAGCATTATAGAACCGGTCATAGCAATGAGGAACTGAAAAAAGTCCGTAACAACAACTCCCCAGAAACCGCTGAATGTCGAGTAAATTACGGTAACCAGAAGACAAATCGATATTGCCAGCCATTTATCGATTCCCATGGTCATGGTTACGATTTTGGACATTGCCAGAATAACCCAGCCCATTGTAATACAGGTAATAGGGATGGCAAGATAGAGCGCCCTGAAGCCGCGTAAGATAGCTGCGGGTTTACCAGAGTACCGTATTTCGGTAAATTCCACATCGGTAATTACCTCGGCTCTTCGCCACAGGCGGGCATACAGAAAAACCGTCATAATGCCGGAGAGAACCATATTCCACCACAGCCAGTTCCCCGCGATACCGTCCTTTACCACCATACCGGTAACGGCAAGCGGGGTGTCAGCAGCAAAAGTAGTTGCAACCATGCTCGTTCCGACCAGCCACCACGGCAGACTTCGGCCCGATACAAAAAAACTCTGTATTGAAGCGCCGGCGCGTTTTGAAAATGCTACGCCGACTCCCAGAGAAAAAGCAAAATACAGGATAATGAATAACCAATCGACAGCGTTGAGTATCATGTGGATATCCTCATGTCAATACGACGAAAAATTCAGAAATATTTGAATAAAAAAATACACCACTGTGTCCCTGTATGTCAATGGTTTTGTTTTTGTAATAAAATTCTGGTTCAGAATTATCCGGACTCTGTGAATTTTTTCAATGATGATTTAAAAATATGTAGTGTTTAATATATGTGATGATTCTTGGCGCTTGACTCATACCTTGGAAAAAGGTATATTAAAAATCTATGTTTTAAATACTATCAGGAATATTATAATGAATAAAATACAGGCAATAAAAGGGACTAATGATATTCTGCCGGGTTTAGTTGAGATGTGGCAAAATGTCGAGGAAGTCGTGCGAAAGACCATGATCCTGTATGGTTATTCTGAAATACGGACACCCATTTTCGAGGAAACCGGTCTTTTTGCACGCTCAATCGGGGAAGATACCGATATTGTCGGTAAAGAGATGTATACATTTAACGATATGGGCAACAGGAGTATAACTCTTCGTCCCGAAGGAACCGCAGCGGTGGTACGGGCTTTTATCGAACATTCTCTGGATCAGAAAGGACTTCCTCAAAAACTGTGGTATATGGGCCCCATGTTTCGTCAGGAACGTCCCCAGAAAGGCCGTCAGCGCCAGTTCCATCAATTCGGTGTTGAGGCGATAGGTTCACCATCACCGATGCTGGATGCCGAAGTGATGATATTGTTTGATGCTGTCTGTGATAAGTTGGGACTCGACAACCGGTCGATTTCGATTAATTCTCTTGGCGGAACTGCAAGCAGGAAGGCTTACCGTGAGGCGCTGGTGTCTTTTCTCGATACGGTTGAAAACCAGCTTTGTGAAAACTGCCGGAGAAGAAAATCGACCAATCCTCTCAGGATTCTTGACTGCAAAGTACCCGGATGCCGCGATGCAATTCACCATTCGGAGGATTTACCACATACCATTGATTACCTGACTGAGGAAGACCGAAATAATTTTGAAACTTTACTGAAATTTCTTGATTCCGGTAATGTTACGTACTACTGTGATTATTCCCTTGTTCGCGGACTGGATTATTATACCGGGACGGTATTTGAGATGCAGTATACGGATCTTGGAGCTCAGAACGCGATAATGGGTGGTGGCAGGTATGACCGGTTGCTTTATGCGCTGGGAGGACCGGATTTACCGGCAGTCGGTTTTGCCTGTGGTATCGAGCGGTTGATACTCGCGTTGCAAAATACTAAATTCATGGAAAATACCGTAAAACAAAAACAGGTTTATATTATACATACCGATGGGAATCTTCACAGCCGTGCATTACAATATCTTCAGCGCATAAGAAGTATTGGTGTTGCCGCCGATATGGATTTTCTGGGGAAAAGCATGAAAGCCCAGATGAAAGCGGCTTCGAGATACGGCGCTTCATTTGCAATGATCGTTGAACCTGACGATGAAACGGTTTCGGTAAAGGATATGGAAAAATCGGAACAGAAGACAATGCCGTTTAATGCATTTTTATCATTATTGGAAAAAACAAATCGGGATTTAAATTTATAAAATACTGCGAAAGGTAAAAACTTGCGATTAAAAAGAACCCATAACAATGTGGAACTGAGAATTACCGATGTTAACAAAGAGGTTGTTCTTTCAGGATGGGTACACCGCCGCCGTGATCATGGAGGGGTTATATTCATCGATTTGCGTGATCGCTGGGGATTGACTCAGGTTGTCTTTAATCCGGAGAAACATGCGGAAACCCATGCAGCAGCCGAACAGATAAGGCCGGAATGGGTGATCAGCATTCGCGGCACGGTTGATCCTCGGGCGGAAGGTATGACAAATCCAAAACTTCAAACCGGTGAAATCGAAATCAATTGTTTTGATATCGAAATTTTAAGTAAATCGCTGCCTGTTCCGTTTCCTCTGGATGAGTACGGAGATGTTGGCGAGGAAATTCGCCTGAAATACCGGTTTCTTGACCTGCGGCGTGAAGAATTACAGAAAAATCTTCTCTTTCGCTCGGAAGTTGCAGCTACAACCCGAAACTTTCTTTTAGAAAAGCAATTTGTGGAGATAGAAACACCGTTTCTTATGAAGAGCACCCCTGAGGGCGCCCGTGACTTCCTTGTACCGGCCAGACGGACTTTCGGGACGTTTTATGCATTACCGCAGTCTCCTCAGTTATATAAACAGATTTTGATGATTTCGGGATTTGACCGTTATTTCCAGATTACAAAGTGTTTCAGAGACGAGGATTTGAGAAGAGACCGTCAGCCCGAATTTACTCAAATTGACCTGGAGATGAGTTTCGTAGAAGAAAACGATGTTCTTGAAATGATCGAGGGGCTCGTAATCGAAATTTTTAAGAAAAATATGGGTATGGATGTCGGTCCAAAATTACCGAGAATTACCTATGCCGAGGCGATGGATCGGTTTGGTGTCGATAAGCCCGATACGCGTTTCGGACTCGAGATGGTCAATTTGAATGAAACACTGGCAACCTGCGGTTTTCAGGTGTTCAGAAATGTCATTGAAAAAGGCGGTCTGATAAAATCGATCAATGTTAAAGGCGGCGCTTCCATGTCGAGAAGTCAAATCGACGGCCTCATTGATTTCTCACGTAATCAGGGTGCGGGGGGTATGGCGTGGATGAAGATGACCGCAAACGGTCTGGAGTCGAATATTGTCAAATTTTTCGATCCCGAACACCAGCAGGCGTTGATCGATACAATGGGCGCGGAACCTGGCGATCTTCTGATATTTGTAGCCGACAGGCCTACGACAGTCAATAAGGCGCTCGGAGCAATCAGACTCAAATTAGGTGAAGATCTTGGCCTGATTGATCAATCGAGATTTGATGTTTTGTTTGTAACCGAATTCCCCCTTTTTGAAAAAGACGAAGAAACGGGTGAAATAAATTCGATGCATCATGCCTTTACTTCGCCGGTTGAAGAAGATATGCCTCTTTTAAACACCGATCCTTTAAAAGTCAGGTCGAAAGCGTATGACCTTGTTATTAACGGAACGGAGATAGTTTCCGGCTCGATCAGGATCCATGACAGCGATCTCCAGATGACTATGCTCGAGAAACTGGGAATATCGACGGAGGATGCGGAAGCGAAATTCGGTTTTCTTCTGAAGGCGATGCAATATGGTGCACCACCTCATGGTGGAGCGGCATTTGGTTTCGACAGATTTATCATGCTGTTACGGGGCGCTGCTTCTATTCGCGACGTCATTGCGTTTCCGAAAACCAACCAGGGTGTATCCCTTATGGACGAAACACCATCCGAGGTCAGCAGAGAGCAACTTATCACTCTGGGATTACAAATAAGAAAAACATGAGCGTGATTGATAATAGTATCACTAACTTTTGCTTGACATTCGGGTGAAAAACTATATTATTAATTTTATGAATTACATCTGTTATTACATGTGCTTATATGAAGGAATTATTCATATTATGACCTTGATTTCCCGGGGATAGCCCAGGTTTCCGGGAATTTTTATTAAAAAGAGGTGTATGTATATTTGAGCACCGAAACAACCGAGCTTATTTATCCAACAAGCACCAATTATCTGGATTTATTTGGTTGCGGTGATCGGAATATCAGGGCTGTTGAAGACAGGTATGGTGTACAGGTGGTATGCCGCGATGGTGCGGTAAAGATTACCGGCGAGAAAATATCTGCCAAAAAAGCAGCTAAAATCGTTAAAGAAATGGATGCCCTGATTTCATCCGGAACCCATATTGACGAGCATACCTTATCATCTGCCCTCGATTACCTTGAAAGTGGCGGTTCGAACGGGCCTGTTGGTTTTGATACGGTCATTCTCAATGCCAAGGGACGTCAGATCAAACCACGGTCTTTGGGTCAGTGTCTTTACCTGAATGCAATGATGGAAAATGATATTGTTTTCAGTATCGGGCCGGCTGGGACGGGAAAGACCTATCTTGCTGTCGCAATGGCTGTTTCGGCCCTTATAAACCGGGCAGTTCAGAAAATCATATTATGCAGACCGGCTGTTGAAGCCGGAGAAAGCCTGGGGTTTCTGCCGGGTGATTTAAAAGATAAAGTGGAACCATATTTTCGTCCGTTATATGATGCACTGATCGATACTCTCGGTTTTGAGAAGCTGCAAAAGCTTCAGGATCAGGGAATTGTGGAAGTGGCGCCTTTGGCATATATGCGCGGCAGAACCCTTGCCAACGCATCGATAATTCTTGACGAAGCTCAAAATACTACGTCCCGTCAAATGAAAATGTTGTTGACGAGGCTTGGTGTTAATTCAAAATTGGTGGTAACCGGCGATGTTACTCAGATCGATCTTCCCCATAACTCAAAATCGGGATTAACGGAGATAGAACCCATTCTTGCCGATATCAAGGGTGTAGCCTTTATTACACTGACAAGCCGTGATGTGGTTCGGCACAGGCTCGTACAGGATATAATAAAAGCATATTCAAAACATGAATCGACAAATACGTTCAACAATAATCAGAATAATCATACTCAGCGGGAGCAATCCCCGTGAAAATTATTTTTTCCCGCAATAAATCTTCGAAGAAAAAAATTCGGGTTGGATCTGTAAATAAGCATGATCTCAAAAGCATTTTACAGCGTTCGATTCTGGCATTATTGATAATATCCATTACTGCCGGAATGTATTTATCTCTCGTATCAAAAAGTGCGGGATGGATGGTCCAGTCTGTTCCCAATTTGAAGGAAGGTGATATTTCACTCCGTCGGGAGATTGCTCCGTTCGATTTTGTCGTACCGAAATCGGAACGGGAGCTTGAACAGGAAAGGCTGAACGCAGAATATGCGGAACTTCCCGTATTTACGCTGGATATGGAGAAAAAAAATACCATGAGAAGTGAAATTGATTCACTTTTTTCTGCGGTGAATATTCTTCTGCACCGTGACTACCCCGATTCGCTCAAGAGAATGATGCAGGCTGGTACGTTCGTTAAACTCGATTATGTATACGTCGACTCATTGGCACAGATATTATCCCCAAAGAAATCATCTTTCCGGACAAGACTGAAAAGTAATATTCAAACGGCGTTTGATACTATATATACCAACATAGTAGTGTCAAGCAGGGATGACCTTTTTGCGCTTACCGATGAGGTTTTTAAGCTCGAAGAGGGTAATGACTCACGGACTGTACAAATTACAGAAACTCTTGGTGTCAGTGAAGCAGCAGAGCAGGTTGGAAACAGAATCGCTAAAGAATTTGCAGATCAATTGACACAGAATCAGATGAAAATTGTCAAATCAGTCGTGAAACAACTTGTTCAGCCGAATGTCTGGTATAATAGAAATAAAAGTATGGAAGCACGAAACGCAGCCCGTGCGGCCGTTCCTGAATTTATCGCAGCATATAAAAAAAATCAGGAAATAATCGATGCAAATGAACGTGCCACTTTACATCATGTATCGGTTCTTGAAGCAATGAGAAAGGAACTATCACGGCGTTCCTTTCTGGAAAACCGACGTGAACATTACTTGAACGCCTTAGGAAAAATTATCGTTGCAGTTGGAATCATTTCACTCTTTATTGCATATCTTTTTCTATATCGCAGAAAAATCTACGACACTTTTTCACAGTTGCTTCTATTGACAATTATAATAATTTTACCTCTGTCGGCAAGTTTCTATTCCGCGTGGAGCGGTGGCGTATCCGAATATCTTATACCTGTTGCCATAGCGTCGATTCTTATGACAATCCTGTTTGATGCCGAACTCGGAATAATAACATCAATGTTGATATCGGTATATGTCAGTACCATGGTTCCGGGTTCCGGAATCAGGCTTGGTATTATATATTTTCTTGCCGGTGGAGTTGGCGCGATGACTGTCGGCCGTGTCAGACACAGGAGGGAATTTTATCGATCCATGTTTTTCCTGCCGGTGACTATGATTATAGCTGTTGCTGCGACAAATGATTGGCTTTCTCATCCCTCTGTCGGGGATCTTGGCAATGATATGTTCCTCGGTGCCATGAACGGATTTTTTTGCCCTATTATCGCCATTGGCATTCTTCCTTTACTGGAAAGTGTTTTTAAGGTAACGACCGATATTACGCTTCTCGAATTGTCGGATCTTAACAATCCTTTACTTAAAGAACTTGCCGTTAAAGCCCCGGGGACTTTTTCATCAGTACTCGTAGTAGGTACCCTCGCTGAAGCAGGCGCAGAAAAAATCGGTGCAAATCCCCTGCTTGCGCGTGTCGGATCCTATTACCACGATATCGGTAAAATGGTTATCCCCGAGTATTTTATCGAAAATCAAATGGATGGAGAAAATCCGCATGACCGTCTTTCTCCACATATGAGCGCTTTGGTAATTGCATCCCATGTAAAGGAGGGTTATGAACTCGGTGCGAAACACGGGCTTCCTGAAGCGATTCTCAATATTATTCAGCAGCATCATGGTACCAGCCTGATGGCGTCGATATATCATAAAGCGGTCGAGGACGCAGGAATGGATCAGGTTGACGAATCTGCTTTCAGATATCCGGGACCAAAACCGCAATCTCGTGAGGCAGGTATAGTCATGCTGGCCGATCTTGTTGAGGCTGCAAGCAGGTCTGTAAGAGAGCGTTCGCCGGGTAGATTGAAAACATTGATCAACACCATTATTCAAAAACGTTTTCTTGATGGCGAATTGAATGAATGCGATCTTACCCTGAAAGACCTTCACGATCTGGAAGAAAGCTTTCTTCCGGTGCTGATCGGTTCTCATCATGGACGGATTCAATATCCATGGCAGGAAAAAAGCGACAAAAACAGCAATAAAACCGGTACTGAAAAAGTTGTTTCAAGCATAAAAAAACGGGAGTCGAACGGGATTGATTGAGATAGAAATCATAGTGAGCGATGAAGTCAGCGGGATGCTTACCGTTGAGAGTGATAAAGTACGTAATTATGTCTGTGCCATTATAGAATCTTCCGGCTTTTCCGATGCTGAAATCAATATTGTCTTTATCGGCGATGAACAGATGATTGAATTAAATGAAACCTATAAAAAAAGATCGGGAACAACCGATGTGCTGAGTTTTACTTTATCGGAAAAAGGTGATGAAAAATTAGAGGGTGAAGTTTATATTTCTCTTGAAAAAGCACAAAAACAGTGTTCCCAATTTTTGTCACCTTTTGAAGAGGAAGTCGTTAGATTAGTCACGCACGGTGTTCTGCATTTAACCGGCAGGACTCATGACTCGGAAGAAGAATTAAAAGACATGATTAATGAAACGGAGAGACTGGTCAGGAGTTTTTTTAATTCCGGAGGCACAAAGTGATTAGTATGGCTTTGGCGCTGATTCTTTTTGTTATTTCTCTCATTGCTTCAATTCTCTTTACCAGCGCTGAAATCGCTATAGGATTCATATCACGTGACTCTCTTGAAAGACTGGCTGAAAACAAGGTACGGGGTGCATCTCTTATTCTCGTAATTCTCGGTAACAAACGCCGCTTTCAGCTTATGCTCATATCGGGACGAATTATTTCCATAACGGGGGGCACAGTCGTAATATACCGGTTTTTTTCTCAAATATTACCGCAGTGGTATGTCAATAATCTCGGAATACTTCTTATTACTTTTTTATTCTCAAGCGTAGCTTTTTTGTTTACTGACAGTCTTCTCGCACGACTGGTTGCATTGGGTCAACACGAAAAAACGGTTACAAGGTTTGCCTACTTCCTCGTCGTATTTCATTTTATCCTTTTACCGCTTACATTTATTCTTGAAAAAATTCTGGCTATATTCATCAAAGAAAATGTTGAGTTAGCAGCCAAAGAAGAAGCTCTTATCGAATATGTTAAATCCGAGAGTGAATCCGGGGTCATCGAGAAGGAAGAAAAAGAGATGATAGAAAGCGTTCTCGAATTTTCCGACACGACTGTACGTGAAGTAATGGTTCCCCGAATCGATATGGTTGCCGCTAAAAGTAATATCACTATCGATGAGTTAATCGAGTTGTTTGAAAAAGAGGGCCATTCCAGGATACCCATATATGAAGAACGTGTCGATCACATTGTGGGAGTTGTTTACGCAAAAGACCTTTTGACAGCTTTGGCTAAAGTCGGAAAAAATAATATCCAGTTAGACAAAATCAAACGTAAGGCTTATTTCGTTCCCGAAACAAAGAATATTGCGGTTCTTTTAAAGGAATTCAAAAAAGCAAAAGTACATATTGCCATTGTTGTAGATCAGTACGGTGGTACAGCGGGTATAGTAGCTCTTGAGGATCTGCTGGAGGAAATTGTCGGCGAAATCCACGATGAGTATGATGAAGAGGAATACGATTCACTATGGCTTAATAACAGTACTGTTCTGATTGATCCCGGCATGGATATCGATGATGTCAATGATATAATTCATACCGATATTCCAAAC
Source organism: Candidatus Latescibacterota bacterium (assembly GCA_016927495.1). Classification (GTDB taxonomy): domain Bacteria; phylum Latescibacterota; class Latescibacteria; order Latescibacterales; family Latescibacteraceae; genus JAFGMP01. The sequence continues at coordinate 14,439 of JAFGMP010000071.1, forward strand.
GAGGATTACGATACCCTCGGAGGATTCCTTTATCACCGGCTCGGATTTATCCCCAAAGGCGGGGAGGTAGTCGAATGGGAGAATGTAACTTTTACCATAAAAGAGATAAACAGGAACAGAATCTCAAAAGTACTCATTAAAATAAACGAACCGTTTCTATCTGATAAAAATCATAAAGATGATAAATAAGCGGCTATAAAATGATTGTTAAATAATGGCATTCCGTGCAGTTGATTTGAACTACATATATACAAGAGACCTCGAAGAACAGCATTTTATTACCGGTGTTTGGGAAAAATTGTGATTGAGGTATGTGGAGGATTTATGCAGGTTGTCGGAATTATCGGATCGGGGTATTGGGGAAAAAATCTTGTAAGGACTTTTAACGCTCTAAACACGGTCAATCTTAAATATGTGGCAGATGTTTCAGCAGATTCACTCGAATTGATTTCAAGAAATTATCCGGACATACAGACTACCGAGGAATACAGGGCAATACTCGATGATGATGATGTAACCGCTGTAGTTATCGGCGCTCCTGCGGTTTTGCATTATGAAATTGCCCGTGAGGCTATTAATGCAGGCAAGCATGTATTCGTAGAAAAACCTTTTACCCTGGATGTCGGACATGCCCGCGAACTGGTTGCTTTAGCAGATGAAAAGAATCTTAAACTTATGGTAGGGCATCTTCTTCTGTATCATCCCTGTATCACCGCTATTAAAGAGCAGATACAAAAAGGCGAAATCGGCGATTTATATTACCTTTACAGCCAGCGTCTCAATTTGGGCAAAGTACGTAAAGACGAAAACGCTCTGCTGTCTTTTGCTCCGCATGATATATCCGTAGCGCTGCATCTTATGGGTAACTCACCGGTTTCAGTGAGCGCCTGCGGGAAATGCTATCTGCAGAAAGATATCGAGGATGTTGTATTTCTCACCATGAATTTTCCGGACAATAAAATTGCCCATGTACATGTCAGTTGGCTTGATCCGCACAAGATCAGGCGTACTACGGTTGTCGGATCCCAAAAAATGATCGTTTTTGACGATATGGAACCCCGTGAAAAGATACGTGTTTATGATAAAGGTATTGAAAAAGCTACTGAGTACGGTTCATACGGTGAATTTCTGTCGTTAAGGGATGGTAATATATTTATCCCTGCAGTGAAAATGGCCGAACCGCTTATGATCGAATGTAAACACTTCATCGACTGCATTGAGAATGACCGTGTACCGGTCAGTGACGGTCGTAATGGTCTTATTGTAACCCAGGTGCTGGATGCAGGCCAGAAATCGCTTAAGTCGGGTGGTAATCCCATCATGATTGATTGAAAAATTAATAATCCACAATTTGACAAACACAGCACATGGGCAACATAAAAAAAATAATATACGGTATTCTGAGATATCTTGTACTTGCCGTCATACTCGGTTATGGAGGCTGGTACGCGGTTCTTAACTATGAACGGTTTACCACTCAGGCTCATTTTACCTGTATCAATATCACTATCCTTATAATCTTTAATGTTCTGACAATTCTGTGTGAATCAGTGAGATTCAGGATACAAATACGGTGGCTGGGACATGATGTGGGTATGGTGCGATCCTGGTATTTGTTCGGATCACTGCAGGCATTAAATCACCTGATACTTAAAGCCGGTACATTCAGCACCGGATATTATCTTTCACGGCGGTATAATATCTCATTTCATTCCTATGTAGCTTTCATGATGACCTATATAATTGTTTTTGTATTGGCATCGGGTCTACTGGGAATACTGATTTCCATTATTTTTATGCTCGCCGGTATTACTGTCAATATATTGATCCCTGCCTTTTTTTCAGCTATAGTTTTATTTGCTTTGGGATTTATCGGCGCTGCAAAAATAAAAATATCATTAAAACGCTTTCCCAAAATCATATCGGTGTTTTTACGGTCGATCACCGAGATTTATACCGATTATAAACTTATCGGATCCCTCGTGCTCGTTGAGATGCTTTATTATTTACTGTGTACAGCACGATTTATGACGGCAGTAACAATGTTTGGCAGTCATATAAACTTACTTGACGGCATTGTAGTCACCACGGTGGGAAATTTCCTCAGAGTAGCGTCCATAATGCCCGGCGGTCTTGGAATTGCCGAATTTGCGAGCGGCTGGACTGCCAATATCCTCGGTCATGAGTTCGGCCTTTCCGGATTGTCTGCGGGCTTGGACCGTCTGGTATATGTCGTACTTATCATCGTTGTAGGGTGTATCGGATTTTTCACCATGTCGGGCAGAAAAGAATTCCATCAACCTACCGAACTAAAAGAAGATCGCTCGATGAGCCATGCGATGGAAGTTGAGTGACACCCATATACCTTTTTAACAATTATGTTATTTCAGCAGTGTGATTTTTTGCGTCAAATACGAGTCACCGGCTGTCAGATGCAGGAAATAGATGCCGCTCGGAAGTCCCGAACCTTCGAAAACAAGGCTGTGAGTTCCCTGTTGAACCACTCTGTCCTCCAATGTACCGATTGTTTGCCCCTGCATATTGACAACACGCAGTAACACCTGGGATTGAGCCGGGAGCGTATAGGTTATGGTTGTGGACGGATTAAACGGGTTGGGATAATTGGGGTGAAGTACAAATGATTCCGGTACAGGTTTTTCCTCCACATTTTGAGTTGAAGTTATATTAATGGCTATACTTCTTGAGAAAACACTTGCTTCCTCTGATGTATTTGTGATAATAAGAATTGCTTGGTCGTATGATTTTTTAATTGGTATGGAGGGCTGCTGCCAATTAAGGGGTTCGATACTGTAATCCGCAGGTGAATTATAAAGAATGACCTGGTCTTTCCATGTTCCATTGCTGATATTTACAAAGTCACAATACAGGGTATCACCCGGCGCCAGACCTTTTTCCGGAATAATATCGACATATTTGAAGGTATAATGTCGAAATTTGAGTGTATCAGTCGATGTTACGGAACTGATGAATAATTCGGGGGTTACGGTCTCCCGGATTAAATACGATTCGCTGAAAAAATCACCGGTATTTGCACGGTAATCGGTGAAATATAACCATACAGCGAAATCGGAAAGCGTTTGGGCAAGGCCCTCGGGAAGAACGGAATCCATGATTTCAATATTTCCCGCCTGGTTATCTTTGAAAGCATTCCACAAATACCGAATCATATCCACTCCGTAATTTTCGGCTATATAGAATGCAAATAGTGCTGCTCCATATTCGAAAACATTATTATGTGTGTCGATCGGTTTCTCTCTGTCTTCCATAAATGCATATAAATAATATATATAATCGTTAACGTCATCCCAGACATAGTCTTCAAACCATACAGCGGATTGTTCCATCCACCAAATTACCGTATCTCCCCCGAAATAGGAAAGATGAATAACATGAAAGTATTCATGTGCTGTCGTCGTTCTTAATGCATCGTTTCCGACTGTCGGATAGACCGTATCGGTAAAGTTATTGTCTATGGTAATATATGCCGAGTACATACCGGCAATCCCATTATCGCTGTCATAGCCCGTGTAACCGTACATTTGCTGGTTTGATAGCTCCTCGATGTAACAGTCGACGGCGTTTGAACCGCCCCTTTGATTATCTTTTTTTGGGGTACCGTAACCAAGCGCAATTATTTTATCCCATGCATATTCCAGATAGACAAGCGCAGAATCGACGTAATCGGGTACACCGTTTTTGTCGGCATCGGTAAGATCGGGTGCATTAACTCCCGTTGTATCGTAATGAACCCTGAAATGGCCTTTATCGGAATCGGCATAAGCATCTTTGGATGGTCTTCCGGCAGTTTTATATACGGCTCTGAATATGTCGCCTTCGGTTGAGAGATTATTGAGCATTTTAATGAGAAACGGACTTCCGCTCTTGACAAAATGTGTGTTTCCCATCGTACGGGATAATAGTGAAGTTCTGCTTTCAATTCCGTCGGTACCGGCGTATGAGATAGCGGTTGTCAGAAGAATCGAACTGAAAATTGTCAAATATCTTTTCATATTATTTTAACAAAAGGACTTTCGTTGTTTTTGCCCCATGTGGTGTTGTTACCATTATAAAGTATAGACCTCCGGACAATCCCGATGGTTTCCATACAATTTGTTTTTCACCGGCCGGCAGATATCCGGTGAACAGTTCGTCTATTTTTTGCCCTGCCGTATTGAACACGTTTACAGTGGTATTTCCCGGTTTGGCAAGGCTGAATGAGATTGTTGTTGTGGGATTAAACGGATTGGGATATGCTCCGTGGAGATCAAACGCATATAACGGATGTGACTGAACATCTGTCGAATGCTCCATTTCCGCGGTGAAATCTATCGTATATTCTTTACTGAACGTTGTTGTGCACGAAATGATCAGAACTGCTTTATCCCATTGTTTTGTCAGGGTAAGTTGTCCGCCAGTCTCAGGTACGGATTGAATTGAATAATCATACGGATCATTGAAAAATACGACGGAATTTTTGTATGATCCTCCATCGTTTTTGGTAACACTAACATTAAGCCTGTCATGTTGATTCCAGTCACCGACAAAGAGAAGTTCTATATATCTGCTTGTGAGGTTGGTAATACCGCTTGAACCTTCAGATGGATTATTATCATAGAAAAAATCGCTGGTGACTCCAACCTGGAAAAGGTCGGCATCAGAATAGAAATCGTCAGTGTTTGCATTATCTTTGGTGAAGTAATTCCAGATGGCAAATTCCTGGAATGCATCGGCAAGTCCGGTCTCGTTCGATGTGCCCTCGCGCATGGCCTGTTCAAAATCGGCTATTCTCGGATATGAGGAATTTCTAAATGTTTCCCATATGGTTTTTATCTGGTCATCTCCATAACGTTTTGCGAGAAACATTGCCCAGATAGCCGCTCCATACCTGAAATTAGTGTAATTATAGTCCAGTGCGGTATTTTTGGAATAAAGCGGATATTTTTGATTATCGTATGTGCCGCCGAAAAAGAATCTGAGATACGCGAGATAATCGTTCACATCGTCCCATGCGCGATCCTCCATCCATACAGCCGTCTGTTCCATCCACCAGGATAATTGCATATAAAAGTCAGGCACATAATGAAAATGAATGGTATGGAAAAACTCGTGTGCCGTGGTAACCCTTAATGCAGCATATCCCTTTGTGGCATATTGTGATTCCGAATAATCGTTATCGATCATTATATAAGAGGTAATGGAACCGTCTTCGTTTTTCTCAGGTTCGGTTACCCCATATGATCCGGTGCCGAAATTCCAGATGTATACATCGATTTCATCACCTCCGCCTCTCCCGTCATCGGGATTTGGCATATCATAACCGAGTTCGTTAATTTGAAGATTCCATGCATATTCCATATAAACGAGTGTCGAATCAATCCAGTCGGGAATTCCGTTAGTGTCGTTATCGGTCAGAACCGGTTTATGATATCCTGTTGTATTGTAATGAACCCTGAAATGACCTTCAGCAGATACGGCATCAGATTCGAAATCCTGCCTTTGATATAATGCTCTTTTCCCGACAACGGAGTTAAAGTGCTGAATTGCTTCGGGAGTACCGCATTTAACCGAATGATTAAAAATATCCGAAGCAAAAATTGCTGAGGCCGTAAGAAATACATATAGTAACGGTAAAAGAATAGTTATTTTTCTCATACTTGACCCTTAACATGATACATGAGTTTACTTTTTTACATATATAATATATCACTTTATTTTTTTGATATCTATAACTATTTCTTTATCTTGTACGTATCATTGAGTATGTTAATTCCGTGCTTTGGAGCAGGTAAAGGTATAATAATTATCTATAAAAATATAAAAAATACTGTGATCTGAAATACATGCACCGGAAATTGGCGTTTGACTTTCTGTTGTTTTGGCATTTTTTTATGGATTGAATGATCGACGTAATGAAATTGTATATCTATCACACTGTATCATGTCAGTTTTTTTTTAACAAATAGGGGGTAATATCATGTTTATCGCGGGATTTATCGTTATAATTGTCAGCATCTTTTCAATTATCGGCGCGAAATCGGCAAAAAAAAGAGGCGATGTTCGGGGCGCTTCGATCGGATTGTTCGGTAGAATCGGAATCGTAATCGGCATAATTCTTCTTATCGGCAGCGGTGTTAGAATTATAGGTCCCGGAGAGGTCGGTGTACTTGACCTGTTCGGGAGAGTACAGGAAGGTGAAATTCATTCGGGAGTCAATCTGGTTAATCCGTTGATGAGAGTTCATACATTTTCCATTAAAACACAGGAGTTGCAGGAATCAATGAATGTTCCCTCTCAGGAGGGTTTGCAAGTCGACCTCGATGTTTCTATACTGTACCGTGTAAAAGAGGATGCCGCTTCGGAAATTTTCAGAACCATCGGAACAAGGTTTGAAGATATCGTAATCAAACCATTATTCAGAAGCGCAGCCAGAAATGTGTCAGTGCGTTATGACGCTAAAGCCCTGTATACATCAGGCCGTGAGGTCATAAAACAGTCTTTGTTTGACGACCTGCAAAAATCACTTATTGAAAGAGGTATAGTAATAGAAGATGTTCTTTTGAGAAGCATAAAATTACCGGCAATGGTAACAAATGCGATCGAGGAAAAGCTTAAAGCTGACCAGGAAGCTCAAAAAATGGTATTTGTTCTCCAGAAAGAAAAACAGGAGGCGGAACGGAAAAAAGTCGAAGCGGTCGGTATCAGCGATGCAAATAAAATAATCGCTCAGGGTTTGACATCGAGTTATATTCAATGGTATCGTATTGAAATGCTTAAAGAGCTTGTTACCTCACCGAATAATACCATCATTATTATACCGGATGATCTGAAAAGTGTACCGATGATAATGAATAAATAATTAATAATCTGATAAATTGTTATAACCTGTAAAAAAGAGGGTGTGTGTTATGGAAAAAACGCTGTGTGCTTTTGCTTTAACTTTTTTGGTGTCAATTACTTTGTTATGGGCGCAAGAAGAAAATTATGAGTGGAAAAGAACATATGAATGCAGGCTTAAAAGCGGTTCGATAGTTGTCGATGGCTCCGGAGATGAATTTGCATGGCAGATAGCTCCCGAAGTCGGTGAGTTTACAAGATTCCAGAAAAAAGGAGACCTCGTGGTCGAGCACCGAACCACAGCAAAGATGCTCTGGGATGAGGACAACCTTTATTTTTTAATTTCAGTCGATGATCCGGACATATGGAGTACCATGACCATACGGGATAAGGATTGCCTCTGCCTGGAGGAAACCATCGAAATTTTTATAGATCCCGACGGTGATGGTAAGGATTATGCGGAAATTCACATCAACTGTCTCAGTACGATCAATGATATCTGGATACCTCAAAATAATTTTAAATATCATGACGGTTCACCGGTTGACTGGACAGACCTTTATGCATGGACGCAGGAAGGTATGCAGTACGCCGTTATGAATCACGGTACTGTCAATAATAAGGATGATATTGATAATGGTTCGGTGTTTGAATTCGCTCTGCCATGGAAAGGATTCGGAAAAATTGCCGGGACAGCGAATACTCCCCCGAAACCGGGTGATGTCTGGCGTATCAATGTCAACCGTTACGAGCGTTCCAGAAACGGCGATGACAATGTAGAACTTTCAGGTTGGGCACCTCTTGATTTACGGTCGTATCATGTACCAGATCGTTACGGATTCGTTACCTTTACAGACAAACATTAATGATTAACCTTTATACATAGTTAGGAGAGTTACCATTTGGCACGTTTGATGGTCGGAGTATCAGGTATTCGAGGTGTGTACGGCGATGGTTTAAGTGAAAGTATCGCTGAACGGTTCGCGCATGCTTTCGGTCTTTTATATCCCGGAACTATAGTCATTGGGAGAGATTCGCGAAAAAGCGGCCGGGTGATTGCAGATTCGGTTATTTCCGGTTTGAGTCACGCCGGAAACACTGTGATCGATCTTGGCTTTGCCGCAACACCTACAGTAGAAATGGCTGTGACAACCCGTAACGCATCCGGCGGAGTCATTATTACCGCGAGCCATAATCCGTCCGAATGGAACGGTCTGAAATTTCTGAACGCGGACGGAGTATTTCTCAATGCTGCGGAAGGTAAAAAGCTGGTTGAAGAGTATGAATCGATAGGAGATATGACACATGGTCGGCCCCGGAGCGCATTAACCGAAACCTGGGATGGCGCGGATGAAGCTCACATACAGGCAGTCCTCGATCTCGAAATTATAAATACCGGCCTTATTTCAACACGAGGATACACCGTATGCCTCGATGCTGTAAACGGAGCCGGAGGGAAAATATGCATCGATTTACTGAAACGGTTAGGCTGTACCGTTCATGCAATTAATACCGAGCCTACCGGTGATTTCCCGCATGGCGCCGAACCTGTTCCCGACAACATTGGCGATCTGTGCTCACTGGTGCGGAAACACCGGGCGGATGTGGGATTTGCCGTCGATCCCGATGTCGACCGTCTGTCACTGGTCAGTGAAAAGGGCAAGGCAATAGGGGAGGAATATACGCTGGCGCTTGCCGCCGATTATGTTATGGGGAAAACCGGAAAACCTGCCGCATGTAATCTCTCCACATCCCGTATGATCGATGATGCCGCCGCCCGTCATAATACTGTTGTGTATCGTTCGGCAGTGGGTGAGATCAATGTGGTGGATGTCATGCGGAAACACGGCGCTGAGATCGGAGGCGAGGGTAACGGTGGCGTGATTCTGCCTGCTCTCCACTATGGCCGTGACGCAGTCCTGGGTATTGCGCTTATCCTTCAGCTTATGGTAGAGAGGAATGAATCAATCGGCGCTCTTGCGGCTTCATTTCCCGTTTATTGTATAATTAAAGAAAAAATGGATATTTCCGGGCAAAAAAACTGGATAGCGAATGTAAAAACCGCTTTTGCCGGTGAGAACATGGATTTCAGGGATGGAGTAAAAATTATATATCCGTCTTCCTGGGTTCATGTTCGTGCGTCGAACACGGAGCCGATTATTCGCCTTATGGCAGAAGCGCCGACTGAACGGGAAGCAAGGAGTCTGCTGGATAAAGTTTATACAGCAATATCAGGAGGAAAGAGTGAGACGTAGAGATTTTGGCAGGGCAGGGTTTACCGGAATTGCGGCGGGATTTGCCGGTTGCGGAAACGCCGGAGAAAAACAAACGGTAAATGTTGAAGAATCACAGGCCCCAAACCCATATGGCGTTCAATATTATGAAAAGGCAAAAGAGGTATGGAATCGACAGGCTACCTCTGAACTGCCGCTGATTGCCGAGGCTGCGGATAATGCTGCACATAGCCTTAAAAATGGTGGCAAACTCTATAGCCAGGCAATGTTCGGACATATGCTCGATCTTGAACTCCGCAAGGGACGTCCAGGAAATCCCGATTATCTGCCTACCTGGGGCTGGAACGCTTCGGACAAAGATTATGCTGCTATCGGTGATGGCGATTTTCTGTTTTTTGATTATACAAAGAAACGCGTTAAGGATGTACAAGACCGCGGAACATTCACCGTCGGCGTCAGAATCCCGTATTTACCCAATCAAACGACCCCCAAAGGAGTGCTTGCGACCTATCAGACAACCGATAACCTTTTGACAGAAGATTGTGCGGATATTGTTTTGACTTCCGGCATACCGTTCACCAATGGAGTTCTGTATTATCCCGAAATTCCCGCTGTCAGAGCATGTCCGCTGTCAGTGCAGGGTGTGGGTAATTTTTACTGGATGCTGTCCGCTGAAATAGCGATGCGCGATAAAGCAAATGCATTAAACGGTTCAAGCGGCAAAGCGATGGAGTATATGGAACTCATTAAGGAACGCGGCGCAAAAATTCGAGCTGATTTCGACAATATAGATGCAGTCGCTCAGGCTATGACCGGATATATTGCAAATGGCGGACGGTACTGGAATTATAGTTTCGGCTGTAATATGTACTCCGAAAACGACCACCGTGCGTCGGGCTTGCCGATGAGCCAGTCAATAAATCCGGAAAACATGAAGGAAAGAGTCAAACCAGGCCACTTTGCCATTATATCGGGAGAGTCCTCAGATATCCGGGAGAATTTCATCATGGCGCAGCGATTGAAAAATATAGGCGCTCATGTCATATATATTGGTCCCGCAAAGACCGAGGGCAGTCAAGGCAGCGATATAACAGGACTCGCCACCTGGCATATTGAAACATATTCACCGGAAAGGGAAGGTGCGCTTGCCGTTCCCGGAATCGATAAAAAAATCTGTCCGACGACCGGGATACTGTATGCACTTGCATTGTGGATGCTTAACAGCCAGTTTATCTCGCGTATGATAGAAGCTGATATGACTCCCGGTATTGATATGGGCGGTCATCTCATCGGTGGCAACGGTTATAATAAGGAAGTCAGGCCGATTGTTGCGGAACGCGGTTATTGAGTTTGTAACTCAGGAAGTACGTTCGACAGAAAGCCTGAATATCCACGGCGCAAAATACTCCCGCGACATCAATACCGGAGTATCGTCTGCCTGGTGATCTATGCCTTCGAAAAAGAAAATATGTGAGGACGGATCGATTTCGAGTCTCTCAGCTACACTCTGAACATTATGAAGAGGCATCAGAGTAGACCGTGCATTGGCAAGCTCAATACCGCAGCGATATTTTAGATGCTCGATCAAAGAAAAATTATCGGTACCGTTCCAATCGGGATATTTTTTCATAACCCAGGATGGTGTGGTATCGATGGTATAGGCTACCGGCTGGCTGTTTGCCGTTCGAACCCGTTCTATTCTGATAACTTTCGAACCGGGGCTTATTGAGAGACGTTCGCAGTCATCGGGGAAAACCGTTTCAGTCGTGACTTTCATTGTCATAGTACCGGGTATAAAACCAAGCGATTCGATCATTTCGGTGATGCTTCTCGGTATGGAAAGATTAAGGGTGATTGCCGGTTTTTTCGATGTAATGAACGTACCCAGCCCGTGAATGCGGTTGATAAGGCCATCCTTTTCGAGATGGTTGAGCGCTTCCCTGAGTGTGGCACGTGATACACCGAGTTTTTTTGCGAGGGACGGTTCGGTGGGAAGCCGGTCACCTTCATTGTACTCATCTGAAAAAATCATTTCCCGCAGGCGGGTGGCAATCGTTGCGTACAGCGGTTTATGCATATGCTTTCCGGACTGATATTTCGTGTGCGTGATCTGCTTGAAATTTAAGAGAATATAGCACCGCCGTGTACTGTTGTCAAGATGAGCATCTCGTTCCCTGAGCATGTCGAAGGGAACACCTGATATTTTTTTACCCTGAAATTTAGAGATTTGCTGTTTACATGGATAATCCCCTGTGGTTACTCTGTATTGTTGTTTGTCTGAACCATGATTTTCATGATTTGTCTGATTACTTGATTTAAAAAAAGGATGTTTCACATTGTAGCTATATTCTTTTAGAAAACATGACATGATAATCCTTTAATTATGTGAATCATGGTTCAGACAATGGATTAATACCAAACCGGTTAAAAAACAATGGAAAGTAAAAATCTTTTATCGGCAATACCATCCGGTTAGCTCACGTTGTGAAAGTACATGAACCAATTTACCTATTGGTAACAGGTCTGTTCTGTGCGTTGATTAGTCGCTAATCTGAGCACCATCCTCTTCATCGAAAATGTACAGTTCATCGAGGGATGAATTTAAGGCTTTCGCAATCCGATGCGCCAGCCGGAGCGAAGGATTGTATTTCCCCTGCTCGATGAACGAGATGGTCTCCCTTCGGACACCGAGTAATTCGGCGAGCTGTGCCTGGGTGAGGTCGTGACGCGCCCGGAATTCCTTAATGCGTGTTCTCATTCCGCCTTGCCCCGTCTCAGGAGATATTGTCGAATAAAAATAAACGAGATGGACATGAATAACATCATAGTCATTAATAATCCGGAAATATTCAAAGGTAAGGGATAGAAATAATTGATAATGCAAAGGGCGAATAGAAAAAACAAGGTAGCGGTACTCGTATAAGATCCACTCAACACGTCAATCCGTTTCACCATTTCATCAACAATAAGGGTATCACCACTGATGTAAATGCGCACAGCGAACCACGTAGAGATCGCCCCTGAACCGATTGCAATCATTGTTATAGGGATGATTATCGGGGAAACATGGAATACGGCCATTATAA
>JAFGMP010000495.1 GCA_016927495.1 Candidatus Latescibacterota bacterium
GCTGCATTCACCGCAGATGTAACTTCAGGTCAGGCACCGCTTACCGTTCAATTCACCGACCAATCGACTGGTGATGTGATGGAATGGGAATGGAATTTTGGCGACGGGAGCAGTTCTACCGAACAAAATCCTCTTCATCTATATGAAACCTGGTCTACTTTTACGGTCTCACTGGAAGTGAGAGGACCCGGCGGAACCGATACAAAAACCAATTATATTACTGTCTTACCACCAGATACTATCCCTGTTAATGCGCCTTTTGATATCTCGCAATATTTTTATCCCTCCGGCTGGATGGGTGATGTGGATAGTATTGAATTCGATGATGCCTATTCTTCAGATATTCGAACCGGAGACAGCGACGGAAAATATATCAAGATCGATTATGCTTTCGGTACAAACGGATGGGCGGGTATTTACTGGCAGCATCCGGAAAACAACTGGGGAGACACTACGGGGGTAAAAATCATCGGTGCGACCAAAGTAACATTCTGGGCACGAGGACAAACGGGCGGAGAAAAGGTCCAGTTTAAAGCAGGAGGGATCGATAATGCTTCAAAAAAATATAAAGACTCTTTTTCCGCAGACCTAGGTTATATAACATTTTCCGATCAGTGGACTTTTTATGAAATAGATTTGAGCTCCTACGATCTCTTAAATGTTATTGGTGGTTTCATGTGGGTTTCAAACAGTGGAAATAATCCCGGTGAAAGTGATATAACTTTTTATCTGGATGAAATTAGATATGAATAAGGGATAGGAAGCGCAATCTCTTAAAGGAGGATTTGTATGAAACAGTTCAAACAATCTCTTTTAATAGCCGTTTTTAATATAATTTTTATTTCAAGCATTTACGGTAATACCTTCGGACAGGGATGCGACACCCTTCCGGTCAACGCACGTTTATCTTGTAAGGCATGGGTATTGTATGATACTGCTAACGCTCACGAAGATCCCGCTAAATACCAGGAAGCAATTGATACGGCGAATGTCTGCATCGCCTTTTTTTCTATTGATGCGATCGACAAAGAATGCCATTTCCGGGATATCCAAGAACCACCTCCGCAAAAAGGTACTGTTTCCGATTCCGTAAAAAAAAAGATTCATGAAAACGGACTAGAAAATGATGTCGGGACGTGCTGGTTTATAAAAGGTTTATGTTTCAAGGCACTTTTTCTTGCTGATACGTCGAATATATCGATAGGATGCAGTTCATGGGTGGCATTTAAAACAACCCAATTCTATACATATGCAAGAACCTGGGATCCGAGGGGGTGGTTCTGGTCTCCGGCTGAAGGTGCAGAACAGGAAATCTCTAGTTTAACTAACCTAGATACAACTATTTGCGGAACGATATCAATCGAATGTCCGATAGTGCTCCAACGTTTCAGAAAAATTGATGCTCGAAAGTGCATTGCATTATCTCGTAAATCTTCCAGCATCACGTATATCAGCCTCCAAGGTAGGGTTCTAGGTCCCAACATTCGATCGTTTCGCAAAGCTAAACTACCCATGATCCTGCCAAAACAAGGCGAAATAGCAAATAAGGCTATTTGGATTTACTAGGTGATATCTGAACGAGAAATACCAAACTTTTTATTAATTTTCTGAAGGTTCGAGCATCATGAAAGCTCTTTCGAATATCCTTCGTTTTCTTTTAATACTGGTGGTACTCTGTCTATTTTTCTGCAATACCATCGATATTATCGAACAATGTCATTCATGTAAGGATTCAATTAATACTTTAGAAACTCAGGACGCCCCGTTATCCATTTCTCATCATTATGTTTCTTCCGGTTTTATGGGAGACGGAGCTGATTCAATAAAGAAATCCATCAAGATGAAAAATGCTGTAGAGAAATCAACCGATCAATATGATGCAGGTCCATTTCATCAAGAATTCCACTATATTCCATCGGGTGATTCAGGTTGGGGCGGCGTTTACTGGCTCCCCCCTGACACCACTACCGAATGGGAAAAAAAAGAAGGCATTAGTATTCGGGGAGCAAAAAGCGTCAGTTTTCTTGTAAAAGGTCAAAACGGCAATGAACATATATGTTTCACTGCCGCAGGCATCGCCGGACATCCATTGCCCGATTCAACTTACCAAGAATGTATTGGAATTCGCCAACTTTCTGATAGTTGGCAAAGGTTCACGATTCCACTACGTTTCGATTCCCTCCCCAATGTTATCGGTGCATTTTGTTGGACCGCGAGGCAGAAGGGAAATATGGAGAACGTCCATTTCTGCATCGATGATATAAAATTTTCAACTGACCCAGCAGAATATTCCCATGATACGTTACATGTTCCAATAGATGTTCAAACATTTTTTGAACCAAGCGATTGGATGGGTGATGGTGAAACACCTGGTTTGGTCGAAATTAATGAACATTTTAAATTAGAAATTCGGCCGGACGATACTGACAGTGTAATTACCGCTTTAAGATACACAATCGGATCCAAACATTCGACTTCAGTGGCTTGGGTTTCCATAAAAGATAACCGGGGCAGGTTTCCAGGAAAAACTATTATCAGTGCGGAAAAAGTCACTTTCTGGGTTAAATGCGCCCATGGGAAAGAGTATATCCAGTTCAAATCTGGCAATCCAGCCTATAAAGAAAGTTTTTACGCTTCTGCAGGGTATGTTGACGTTGATACCACATGGAGGAAGAAATCTATAGACCTTTCCGAAGCGGATCTCTCCAATGTGAATACTGCCTTCTCTTGGACTATCGATTCGGACAGTACCGGAAAAGAAATCAATTTTTATATTGATAAAATTGTTTTCGAATAATAGATCAGTCCATGACTGTTGATTATCATATTTTACATACCCTAAAAGGCGGCTAATCGGCAATCATGAAAATGCACATATTAATAACTCCTGCAATTATTTTCTTTTCTTCCCAGCATTCTTACACAGAAATCGATAGCATTTTCATCAATCCCTTTGCAATCCCTGCTGCTGCTGAGGCATTCATTAAAGGGAAATCACGCGATACCTTCCTCCATGAAATTCAAACATTCTATAATGAAACACAGAATGATACTCTTCTATCAAATAACGTCAAAGCCAGAAACAATGCCCTTATGGCAGAAGCATCTCGTATACTCGGAAATGAATCCACAGTAGTCTATTATAAGAAGGCCCTTCAATTGGATTTGATAAATCCCGGGCTTGAACTGCTTTTTGCACGGTATTTGTCCCTGTATCGCGGACCGGGAAGGCCGCTCGCTATAGAAGCAGATCGACATATCTGGGCTTCGTATAAAAAGTTGTTATTCCTCGATCCATCCCGATTTACCGATACTCTTGTAAAAAGAATAATACACGACCAGTTATTGGATTTATTACTCCGATGCCATGAAAGCGATGGGGTATTATTAGGCCCGTGTAATCCTTTTTATAAATCTAAACCGACATTCCGCCTCTTTTTATCAACAAGAGGAACCTATGGAAGGAACTCGAACGATTTCGAGCGCATAGACGATCTCCGAAGTTTTACTGCGGAAGCCATT
The DNA here is from genome assembly GCA_016927495.1 of Candidatus Latescibacterota bacterium. Classification (GTDB taxonomy): domain Bacteria; phylum Latescibacterota; class Latescibacteria; order Latescibacterales; family Latescibacteraceae; genus JAFGMP01. The sequence goes on from JAFGMP010000495.1 coordinate 3,523, forward strand.
ACAATAGTCAGCCGTAAACCAACAAACAGTTATCTTCTTAGTGAAATAGTAAGAAATAAGATTCAATATTTAGTTGAAACGCAGGCACGATTGCGTCTTCCAATTCCAATCGCACTTGATCTGCTCTATAATTACCGTTTTATCGGAAACGGTCAGATTACCAATTTCTACGAACCTTATACTTATAATAACGATACGATTAAAGAAAGTGGTGGAAGAATTGGCACAACCGCCAGGTTATACCAATCTATCGATACACACAGCGAAATCACCTACAAATATTTGCAACGTACCGGTCTTATTGAATTCCATCCCGATACCATGGAAACCGTAAATCACATTGAAGGTAAATGTGACATAGGATGGAACGTACATTGTGACCGTATGCTTTTAAATTCAGTGGGAGTTTTTCAGAAAATACACAGTCTTTCTATTTGGTACAAACGTGAAAGAATTATAGGAGCCATGAATCTTGACTATCAGCACTATGGAGAATCTATAATGACCGAACGGGCACATCGAGGTTCTATTGCCGGTATCGGTTTCGCGCTCGATAAAGAGTGGTACAACGACACAGCGGTTACTAAATATGATTTTTATGTCAAGGCAGCACTTAAGGGGCTCGGGCCCTGTGATATCACTTTGCAGCCGTCACTTCTGACGTATAATAAGGATTTTGACATTATACAAGACAATTTATTCATGCGCAACGCACTTTTTCTCCTTTTGAGAATCAAGGATGAAGAAAACAGGGGTGGATTGACAATAAAATATTTACCCGACTCGTCAGTATCCGAAAAGAGTCGTTGTGTCATAAAATCCAAATATAGGTCTCTGCCGCATATACGTTACCTTCACCTGGTATTTCCGGTTTCTCATGAATTCAGTATCAGGGGTGTAATGAATTATGCAAATATTAAGATCGGCGGTGAATTATACTTTAGATTTTTTGAGCCGATCCAGGGGACATCATTTTTGGTTAATATGGGTTACTCATTTCAGGACTTTTATCATCTTGATAAAATCCTTCATAATTTCCGTTTCTCTTTTACCGTCGGCTGATCGTTTCTTCGATCAAGAAACGGGGAGTTACTATGAGAATTACACACCTTGCAATGTTAGTCTTAATCTTCATTTACTCTGCCTATGCGCGAAACGTACCGGTTAAGAATGAAACAAGTTCATTGAACAGGGCAAGGGATTACTTGATCGCTACAATGGACCAATACCATACTGCTTTTAATGTCTATACGGATTTTAATTCAGGTGGTAACCATTTCGTTTATAAGGCTAAAATTAGCTCGCACAACTCGCTCGATACTGTCCCACCGATGGATGAAGGATGGCCGGACAGTACCCGGCCGGGAAGCACAGTAATCAGGGCTAATTTTTTATCACGAGGCGACAATTGGGGCGGATGGCTTTTCATGAACGGTGTGTGGGATCCGAACGAAATACACGAACCAGCTGCGACATGCACGCTTAAACTTAAAGCGATACATGGTAAAGATATTGCTAATTTTGACACATGCGCTGATGCCGGAGTCAATTTGAACGGCGCTACGAAACTGACTTTCTTCGCTCGCGGCGAACATGGTGGAGAGCGTGTCGAATTTTTTACATTCGGTGCAAAATGGGAGACCTGCGGAAACAAAAAAAAGCGACTATGTCCTTACGGGGATTCATCGGAAAAAATATCAACGGGTATTATAACACTCTCAAAGGAGTGGAAACCTTATGAAATTCCTATAACTGATAAACGACAGCGACCCATTTATGTGGTTAACGGCTTTGGTTGGGCTGCAAATGCCATTCTCAACAACAATAAGGATAGCATTTTTTTTTATTTGGACGATATTAAATATAACGTTTCTCGCTTAGAAGAACCCCGCCTTTTACGGAGTTTCACCTGCCTCCAACCATGGGATCCAAACTACCTGCCTATCGATTATTATCAATTCAATGCGGCACATACATATGATAATGCTCTTGCATTGATGGCATTTATTGCGTTGGATGATACGTTTAGAGCCCGCCTGATCGCCGATGCACTGGTGTATGCTGTGGAAAATGACCGTTTTTACAATGACGGACGCATCAGAAGCGTCTATATGGCGGGAGAATTGAAGGCATTTCCGGGGTGGATATTTGGAGGAAAGAGAGCAACCGCCAGACTGATCGGTGTATGGGATAATGCCTGTGCAATGTGGCTCGAAGATTTGTACAGTGTTAGTACGACAACAGGAAATGTCGCATGGACCATGCTTGCGCTTATTAATTACTACCAGTGTGTGGAAAAAAAAGATTCGATTCCCGCTTTAAAAAGTCGATATATTCAAACCGCCATTAAATTAGGCAATTGGGTAATCATGAACTGCTCGCCTAAAACAAATTTCCGTCCCGGATTCACCGGCGGATTTACGGGGTGGGACTTGAATACGATAAAGTGTGAAATTGATACATTAAAAAGTCACTGCAAACGATATACAACCATTATTAAAGAAACTTATAAGTCTTCGGAACATAATATCGATCTTTATGCGGCATTCAAAAGGCTGCATAACATTACCAGAGATCCGAAATGGGAAAAGTGTGCTGATATGGTAAAAATATTTATTCTTGACTCGATGTGGGATACTGTGGATTGTAAATTTTGGACAGGCACTCAGCCTAATGATTCAATAAATAAAACCATTCACCAAATGCCTGTCGATGCCCAGGCATGGTCGATTCTTTCATTCTCTAACCAGCGAAACGATCCTTTTTTTAGAGACTCCCTTCTCTATTTTGCACGGGGCCTCGATTATGCGGAAAAGCATATGAAATACGGGCAACCGCACGATTCGGTTTATGGATTTGATTTCAACGATTCAGTGGACGGTGTATGGTACGAGGGCACCGCACATGTCGCTGCGGCTTATAACTTGTTATCAACTATGACCGCTGATTCTTTTTATTCGAAAAGTAGAGATGAATTATTGCAGGCTTGCGAACGGGCAATGTGTAAAGACACGAACAAGCTATTGTCAGGCGGTATTCCTGCCGCTTCAAAAGACAGCCTGGAAACGGGCTTTCAAATATCCGTCTTTAAAAATGATTCAATATGCCAAGAACCGTGGTACTATTTCCACCGGTTGCATGTCGGAGCTACAGCATGGTACATTCTTGCCAAAACAGGGAGAAATCCTTTCTGGATGGGCGATGATTCAGAGTATAGAAACCACTGGGGCAACAATGCTACCACGAAACCGTAACAGATATGTAATCATATGTTTGTCTTGGGTGTTTCTTGCAGTTAACCTGTCGTGCGGACAAGCCATTACGTCAGAAAACCCAGGATGCAATGAAGCGGGAATTTTGTCTATTAGACGAGACAACAATGGATATGTAATCACGGCATGCGATTCAGCAAACACCCCCCGTCCGATTTTTCTGCTTGGCGGAGCGTCCCAATACACTGGCGATAAACATGTAAACGACTTTCATAATGATTTCATGTATCTCGTTCAGCCCGTAGACAGCATTGCCCACCTCATGCAATCAGGAGGGCACAATTGCGTTAAGTTTTATCTGCCGCCAAACGGTCTGAATGATGCTGACAAAGACAGGCTTGCAGCCTTTATCATCCGGCTTTATAAAACGTATAAGGTCAGAACGTGTCTGCTCCACTTTGCAGGTCTGTATGCAAATCCGAATGGAGAGTTCCTCCTTTACAATCCAACACCTGATAATCTCGAACAGCTAAAAATATTGATCAGGTCCCTGGCTGCCTGGACGGGAACTTTGGGCACAGCCTTGGCATGCGTGCAACTTGGTAATGAGAATGAATACTATGTAAATGGTGCGGGTATTGTTAAATTCGGCGGCACGGCGGATTGGGATAGCGTGGCTCTGACTCCCGAGCAGTACCACTCGCTTATGGATGAATTGGCCGGTGAATACCGCAGGATAGATCTGAAACACCCCGTATTTCTTGGGCATGGTCAGCTTGCAGATCGGCAGGTTGATATCATCAACGGCCGCCTCACCAATTTCGATGGAATCGCGATCAATGTGTATCCCAATTGGGCGGAGGGACGCCCCGCAACGAAGGTCATGCTCGCAATGGAACTCGAGCAATTCTTCGCTGATCAGGTGGCGGTAGCTGTGCGCCTCGACAAGCCGCTTATCATTGGGGAATTTGGAGAATCATCATTCGGGTCATTGGGAACCACGGGACAGCGCAATTTCGCGGCAAACGCAGTCGCCGCCATGCAGAAGTTCATGGCAGGATCACACAGCGAATACCCTAAACAGATTATCGGTGCATTCTGGCATGAATACTTTCCCGAACAATGGAAAAATGTTGAGATTCACGAATCCGAATCGGCATTATGTCTTTTCGATCCGGCACAGGGATATGAACCCAAACCGGCTTTTTCAGCTCTGTCGGCTGGATATATTCTTATGGCTGACAGTTTGCGACAGATTTTTGACCTGAATGTCGGTAATGATCTTCCGAAAGTGCATCATAACGGTGCCTGGAGAGAAAATTATGTAATCCGGCTTATCATTGATGCACACAATAGGACCGTGCACGAAGATGATTGGATTACCATACAAGGACGAAGGATCCGGAAGGGCAGTATCACTGTGGAAGGGTGCTATATATATTTTAGGTCAGCTACTGACTTAAAATCAAAGTAGAACAGTGGAAGCTTCTGAAACTTTTTTCTACGGTTGATAAAGAAAAACTGCAACAGTTGTCTTTGGAATCGATAACGGACACACGAACGAAAATATTCTGTTATATTGAAGGGTGGTTAAACAGAAAAAGAATATTCTTTCATGGGTAACATTTATCCGTTACAATTTAAAGAAAGGTACTCTGTACTTAAAACCTATCCATTTTTCAGTTATATTCCAGTTAAAATATTCGAATCCCGATGGAAATGAAAAAGCCTTCTTAATTAGGGAGGAATATTCAGAACAAAATATTTTTAATCGGTCTAATAAGATTATTTGTCTTACCAATATCGGAATATCTTGTGGAGGATTTAGATGAAGGCTTTAAAAACGATACAGTTTATATTGACATTTCTTTTACTAAACTTAATAAATCCACTGATGATAAATGCACAAACGCATACTGATAAAATTCATTTGTGGTTATTGCAGAACAAGGGTATATCCCATGCGATAGACAGTTTGTCAAATATTTACTCAAAACAACGTGAAATGGATAATTTGAACCCAGTAATAATTTCTTATACAATCCTTCAATGGGATGAAGCTTGGGAAGTATTCAAGGACGATTCCAGTTTTAAAAAAAAGGCCAGGGAGGTTGGTACACCGGATATTATTCAGGTACCATCTACATGGGCTGCTCATTTTGCAGATCAAAGGTTTATAATTCCACTTCGCTATAACTGGATAAATTCCAATATTTATCCACAAAAAGCTTGGAAGACCTGCGAACTTGTTGAAAATGAAGTTTTTTGTGTCCCTTGGATAATAGAATCACGCGCATTATTCTATCGAAAGGACGTTTTCAGTGCCGCAAGTATTGATCAAGTACCTCAAACATGGGAAGAACTTGAAAAATTATCCCGTAGGTTGCGTAAACAAGGGATTCGAATTGATATAGATATACGGAAAATAAGTGATGAATATGTTTTTATCCCGTATGAAAAAGGTAAAAGAAAAATTAAACCATTAGCAATTACTTCAGTATTTGATCTTGGATGGAATGTAATCCATAATATAATCGCTCCTCATTACTGGTCACGGGGGCGAACCCTCGATAAACTCCTTACAGCTAAATCAATAGCTGAAGAGATGAAAGAAGACATTTTATTTGAAACCGATCTATTTATTAAGAATATGTCTACTGAAGCTTTTCCAACTTACTGGCGAGAACTAGAGGATGATTTTATTCGAGGTAAATATGCGATGCATTTTTCAGGACCATGGTTAGTAAATATGCTAGAAGAAATATGGGGACAAAATTGGACGGATTTCTTTGGTATAGCTCCGATTCCTGGAGGTGCTTTTGGACACAAGTCATTTATTGGCGGAAGTAATTTAGGTATTTGCCGGTATTCTCATAGTATAGAAAACGATGAGTTTTTAAATGAGTTATCAAATTTTCTTCAATTCCTAACAACGGATCAACAAGCGCAGTACATAAATGCTAAACTGATATCCCAATTTCCAGCATTGAATGAATGTTTGGCTTCAATTGAAAACAGTTCTGTATGGGGAACTTTTTTATCAAGAATACAATGGGAAAATTATCCTATCACTCCTGCTTGGTTCTGGTTAGAACGAGAACTACCTGAACAGATTAAACGGATAATAACTGGAAATATATGTATAAAATTATTTTACAGTTTTAAAATAACTTTAAAAAAAATAATACAAAGTCCGTATTTTGCCCTTATAACTATATTGAGTTTTATTTTTAGCATTATTACTTTTATTCTCGGATTAATGTATGGAAGGCAGATCATGATTATACGTAGATGGCGAATTATAATACGACTACCTAAAAAGCGTTCGACTTAAAAGTGATAGATTATGAATCTGAACTCGTGTTAAATTCATTGAGAATTAGTTGATAGTTTCAATTACAATTTACCACCATAGCAAAAATCAATTCACAATCTGAATGGATTTAATGCAGGTATTGGTACCCGCTTGCAACCTTACCGTATAGCAGCCTCGGGCGAACGTATGTGTGTCCCAGAAATATCTATATAACCCTGCTTTGAGATGTTGGTTGACAAGAGATGATATTTCCTTACCTGCCAGATCATATATTTTAATGGCCACCTCATCCGAGTGAGGAATAGTAAATTCAACGGCGACGATAGGGCCGCTGCGGCTGAAAGAGTTTATTTTGAAATTTACCTGATTTGGTATTTTCTGCTTCGGATGATCGTTTATTGATCCTACCATTTCTGACAGAGGCCTTCGCCATACACCACTACCAAAAGTCCCTGCAAAGATATTGCTGCCGCTAACGGTAAGTGACAGGACATCAGTATTTATTAGGCCGGAATTAACCTCATTCCAGCTTTTACCGCTATCAGTAGAAAGGAAAACTCCACCACCAAAAGTCCCTGCAAAGATATTGCTTCTGCTCACTGCTAGTGACTTGATATCATTATTTTTAATGCCGGAATTAACCTCATTCCAGCTTTTACCGTTATTGGTGGAAAGGAAAACGCCGCTTTTCCGAGTCCCCGCTAAAATATTGTCACCGATCGCTGCAAATGATTGGACATTAGTCTCCGAGAGGCCGGAATTAACTGCATTCCAGCTTGTACCGTTATTGGTGGAAAGGAAAACTCCGCTACTAGTCACTGCAAAGATATTGCTGCCGCTTATTGCTAGTGACTGGACATTAGTCTCCGAGAGGCCGGAATTAACTGCATTCCAGCTTGTACCGTTATTGGTGGAAAGGAAAACTCCGCTATCAGAAGTACCTGCAAAGATATTGCTGCCGCTTATTGCAAAGGAAGAAACACTAGCATTCGTGAGGCAGGAATTAACTGCATTCCAGCTTGTACCGTTATTGGTGGAATGGAGAACACCGCTACTAGTTACTGCAAAGATATTGCTGCCGCTCACAGCAAGGGAATAAACACTAGTATTCGAGAGGCCGGAATCGACCACAGTCCAGCTTGTACCGTTATTAGTGGAACGGAAAAGGCCGCCCCTCCAATGATTCCCTGCAAAGATATTGTCACCACTCACTGCGAGTGAATTGACATAAGTATTCGTGAGGCCAGAATTAACCACAGTCCAGCTTGTACCGTTATTAGTGGAACGGAAAACTCCGCTTAAAGTTCCTGCAAAGATATTACTGTCACTCACTGCTAATGACATGACACAATTCGTGAGGCCGGAATCAACCTCAGTCCAACTTGTACTGTTATCGGTGGAACGGAAAACGTAACCATTACAAAGCCCTGCAAAAATAGTGTCACCGCTCACAGCTATTGAATAGACAGTAGAATTGATATACCTGAGGCCGGAATAAATCCAGCTTGTACCGTTATTAGTAGAATGAAAAATTCCGCCATGATCAGTCCCTGCAAAAATGTTGTTACCGCTCACCGCAAACGACTCGACACTTCCACCATAAGGTCCATTTGTTTGCACCCATTGGCTATAGGTATTATTTTCAAACAATAAAAAGCAAGCAACAATCAGCGTCCAAGAACACTTTTTCATAGGACACCTCCTCTATTTGCTGAGCATTTATTCTATTCAATCGTTGAAAGTCTCCCGATAAATCTACTCGGGCTTTTCGAGAAAAGGCGCTCTTTTTTGGCATGTTGCACAGGATAACGTCACCGCGAAATGCGGCTTGCTCGTTATTCAATCCCTTTCAGGGGAGAAATAAAGCCACGGCCTCTAACCGTGGGTTTCTACTCAAGCTAGTCGCGAAGTAAATTATCAATAATAGAAAGCGTAAAGAACAAACAACGATTGTTTCATACTTCTCGCTTCAAGGTATAAATCATACAAGAAAAATTATATCTAAGACTACAGTTATACTTTACATTTATTACATTATTTCTCATAAAGTAATACCCTATAAATGTTTTATTATTACACCCTCAGCGTATCCTTCCACACCACCGCGCTATCAAACAATTCCTGCGGCAGTGAGGACGCTCCGCCTACCTGTGGCGGCGTATACGTTTTTGGAATCAGAAATACGGAAATGTTCGTTGCGTTTTGATCAGATCCTCCAGTTACGGTTCTGTTCTGGAAACGGCCGCAATTATTTATAAGAGTTATCGGATTGTTGAAGTAGGGTTTCGTCCACCAGCCCCCACCAACTTTAATATAAATTGCGACCGCATTATCAACAGGAATAACATGAGAGATTGCACCTTTTACCAAACCCGTACCGTCACCATAAGGTGGAACTTCGGTAAAATAAATTTCCGGTGTGCCCGGGCCATCGATCACCCCGGTACCACTCCAATTATCGGACATAATCATATTGTCGAATACTCTCCGCAATCCCGGTTTGAGTGTCAGGTCATTGTACCATAATCCCCAATGCGGACCGACATCGGGCTCCACCTCAGAATTCGCTTTCCATTCTTCGTCATACGTTTCAAAATAGAAGTATGGAATTCCCTCTTCCCTCGCCATTGACACAAAATTCAGGAAAAAGTATTGTGCATTTTCAGGGGAAGGAATTGCATCTCCTCTTGGATCGCCTGCATCGGGCCATCCCGTTTCTGAAAGCCATATCGTCTTTTCACCAGCAACAGCGACAACGGTTTGATATGCCTGATATACGTCACTAACAGCACAATCGACACTCTTACTCTCCCAAAAAGGATAGATATTCACCATGATAAGGTCACATGCATCGATAAGGGTTGGACGTGTTCTGATTTCTGTGTAAATATCTACTGTAGTAACGGGTATTCCTTGTGCGGCAGTCTTGAATTGGCTGATATAATTTATCAGCGCTGATTCAGATATATCTCCTCTCGATATCATTTCATTGCCAATTACCGCGATGTCGACCTCTCCATTGAGTGCAGCTTTTTTTAACGAATCGATTTCACGCTGGTTGGTCTGATCATCATCTCCAATCCAAGCCCCCATAGCGATTTTTAGACCAAGTTCGTGGGCAATCTTACCTGCCTTTTCCATACCAAGTGTGGAGCCAAAAGTCCGTATCCATGTGGTGAACGGAGCGATCTTCACCATACGTTCCCGTAATTGTTGTTCAGACACGACATCCTGATTATCAGGATTTTGGCCGTTTAGATAGGGGCTGAAACAAAGACCAGTGAGACGATAGAGTATGGTCTTTTTCAAAATCAGATCAATTGCCGCCGAAACTCCGGGCTGTATGGTAAATGCTGTATCAGTTTCGTATAAAATCGAATCTTTTCCCCACAATGTACCTGATGCTGTAACCTTGAGTGCCCCGAGTCCTGGCGAAAGGTAGTCGTTACTAACCGACACACTATCTATGGTTCCTTTTGAAAAAAGGGTATCTAGAAGTATAAGATCATTCCACCATACAGTTAGCTGGGACACACTATCGGGGATGTCTGCACAGGTTAATCGAAGCTGGAAATAAATAGGTGCAACGGACATATTGACCGATGCTGTATTTTCTGCAGGAATCAATACAAACGTATCGGCCTGATAAATGATCGAATCAGCCGTATCTCTACAAGTAAATTGAATCGACCATCGCTTGTTGGCAAAAAGATCGGAATATGATTTAGAAATTATATTTGTAACATTCAAATCGACATCGAATGAATCGATGATATCGGATTCCCCAGGTGCTGCCAGTCGGATAAATGCCTTTCGAACTACGATGTCGTTTTTCTTGGTCATTTTCCTTAATGAATTCTGATTGTAAAATTTAACTTTCAATAATAGATTGCCACAACTGATATTGTGATTTGGCAATATCGAGTCAATACACTGCAGGGAAAGCAGAATAACCACGGTCGACAATAGGCCAAATAATCGACGTTTCATAATTATTGTTCGAAAGAACCGGTTATAGTAACGGTACCTATTGGAATTAGGGTTATTTCGACATTCAGATTTCCATAATATGGAGTTTTACATAGATTCTTTAACTCAAAATTTATACTTTGATCCTGTCCTGCATTAATGGTAATGGTGGTATCACCAGCATAACGTAATGTATCAATACCCCAGATTGTTCCGCGGGCTTCAAAACGGAAATCTCGGATACCTATCCGGATATAATCGTAACTGAAAGGAACATTAACGCCTGCAATAAAGTAATCCGTTACCGCTGTCGTATCGCCTACAATGTTTCCGTCTATAATAGTTGTCAAACGCTTGATGCTGTCGGGTAATGTAGTATAGGTCATTTTCAGCATTGAATATGCCGGTTCCAGACTCAAATTCACATTACTGGTTTTATTGGGCTGTACCTCCACTGAAATACTATCAATGGGATGAATAATTGAATCGATAATGTCTTTTGTATAACTGAAAATGGTATATTCGTGCAGGCTTGGGATATCTGAATATGTTCGTGATATAGAAGCATCATTATTGCTTATGGTAACAGTATCGCTTTGGTAAAGTGTTTGTTCATCATAAATATCAATAAACAGCTTCTGAAGTGATATGTCGGCTCTCTTTGATAAAACTCCAGGTTGTTGAAATGTAATGGTAAGTTGTAGAGTGCCGAAAAAAGGAACATTGGTGCCCGTATCAGCATTATCGGATTTAGAGGTACAGCCGTTTAGAATAAGGGAACTAATCATACAGACCGTAAATAATAAAATCATAATGGATCGCATAGAAACCTCCAAAAGATTTATTGGGATATCTTTATTGTAAAGATAATAATAATCGAGAATTTTTGTGTAGAAGAGTTATCGCGTTAATTTATCACTAAAGCAGGCTAAACAATGATGCACATATTACTGCGATTACTCATGGCCTATAACTTTGTCTGTTCAATGGACCCAATCGAAATCACAAGGCAGTAATTCTCTTTATTAAAATAATTATTGGTAACCTATAATTAAAAGATGCGATTGCCACCTTTATGAAGTTATTGGGTAACACTGGCATCATAATCGCAATACACTTCACTCGCAAGCATTATAATTAATTCACTATTTTAAAACCCATATTGTTTGACATTTTGCCTAACATTTGTTATACTTTAAATGGTAGTTAGCCGAAAGGACATTTTTATGCAGAAGGTCAACATCAGAGATTTAATGCACAATTTTTCCCATTATTTAAAAGAGGTGAAAGAGGGAGACTGCATTACAGTGCTCGAACGGAATAAAGAGGTTGCCGATATTGTTCCTCACAATCCGAATGTCCGTTATCCGGGATGGAAACGGACCATAAAAAAACGGTCGATTTCCGGTGAAAGTTTCTCTGAAACTGTAGTGAGAAACAGGGAGCAGGAGAGATGAGGGCATTTGTCGATACTTCCTCCCTCTTTAAAAAATATGTGGATGAAAAAGGCTCCGA
>JAFGMP010000496.1 GCA_016927495.1 Candidatus Latescibacterota bacterium
AAAATCAATCTCCAGATAATGGACGGCAATGAAGTGGTCCGGCAGTTTTATGAAGTCAATGGATATACTGTTGAAAAAAAATCAGCATGGGAAAGCTTCTCAGCGAAAATATTGAGAAATATTGATCATCGTATGTATTTATAAAGTATGGGTAAATTCACGTTTTCCCATTGTAAAAATTATAAGGGGGGGAATGCATATTATGGCAACCAGACGGGGTTTTATTAAAAAATCGGCATATGCGGGAATTGCAGGTATAGTTGCTGCAGGTCGTGCTCCAGCTTTTGCACAGGACATGAGTATGGTAAAAATCGGTCAGTTAGGACTCGGTTCACACTCATTTCTCGGAAGGTTCGTTAATCCTCCTGATGAATTTAAGGGGAAAGTACGGTGTAAGCCCTATGCCGTTTGGGATGATCTGCCGGAAGCTGCCGAAGTTTTAAAGAAGAATACGGGATTTGAAAAAATTATAAAAGACCCGGTCGAACTGGTGAAAGAGTGTGATGCAATCCATGTCGAACATGCGGATACACGGTTGGTGTTTGAGCTTGCCCAGCCTGCTCTCGAAGCGGGAAAACCCACATTTATCAACCGTCCCTTTACCTCGACAATTGCCGATGCGGAGGAAGCAGTACGGCTTGCCCGTGCTTATGATGCCCCGCTGATGTGCGCATCATCGCTGGAATTCGGTGATGATGTTGTCGATATGCAGGAGTTTATCAAAGAGAAAGGGCCGCTCCGCGCCTATGAGGCATACTGCTGCGAACCGCATTTTACCTGGCATTTCCCCCATTGTATCAACTATGCGCATGCGGCGCTCGGCGGTGGCATGGATACCGCATATTTTGCCGGTGATTTTGTTATGGACCTTCACAGCTGGACTATGGAGCATAAAGTTTTAGGTGCGACACTCAGTGTCATAACATACAAACCTCGCGACGGCCAGCCGCCGATTGTGGGCATGAACCATATCGGTATGCATCCGGGCGGATATCATATCGATGTCTATGCCGCACAAGAAAACAAAAACTTCATTCTTAAGGGCAACTGGGGAAACAATATGTTCCGAAAACAGCATGATTTGTTTGCCGACAGGAAAGCCCCACGGCCGTATGATGCAATTCTCGAACAGCACCGTGCACTTGTGGCGACAAATGTTTCACGGCTGACCGGTAAGGCGGTGAAACTGGATTCCCTCGGCGGCAGTGATGCTCTGCCCTATTCGGAATCGATTCGCCGCTGGCTGTTCAGGACATATAAGATTATTAAATAGACGCTGCAAAAGTTGAATAATACATATCAGGGGAGGCGACATGTTACAATTGCAAAAAGTCCACTCTACTTGCACAAGTTTCCGGACATGTTCACAGCTTTTTGTGAGAATAAACCTATTGGCCTGTCTCTCTGTTTTTTTCAGTTCTCTCCTGTATGCTCAAAGCTTTGATCTGTCAGTGAACAACAAGGGATTGAGTTTCGGTAACTCAAAACGATTCAGTGGATTGCGAATGAATTTATCAGATATAAACGTAGAAAAAATTAACGGCGTCAACATAACATTATGGCGTGCGCACAATAATAATGATGCCACCGTTAACGGAGTATCGCTGGGACTGATTTGCCCTGGGGCAGGTTATATCAACGGCATTCAGGTCGGAGGCTTGGGTGTCAGGGCCAAACATGAGATGAAAGGTATTTCCCTCGGTCTTCTTGGTGTCACTTCGGGCAAAAATCTTACCGGGATTGCAATCGGCGGTCTCGGTGTGAATGCCGGTGAAAATATAACAGGAATAACTGTCGGCCTGCTCGGAGCCGGAGCGGGAACTAATATTAAAGGTGTTGCTATCGGCGGCCTTGGAGCCGGAGCGGGTTGTGATATGAAAGGATTCTCCATGGGCCTGCTTGGAGCCGGAGCCAAAGGAAATATGACCGGATTCACCATAGGTGGAATCGGTGCCGGCTGCGGATGTACTCTGACCGGATTGACTATCGGTGGTATCGGTGCCGGTGCACGTTTTATAAAAGGTGTGACCATAGCAATGGGCAGGGTAAATGCTGCCGAAGCAGGTTCCATGACAGGTTTTTCCGCCAGCTTGTATAATGAAATAAAAGGCCGGCAGCAGGGTTTGGTTATAGGTATATATAATATGGTTTATGAATTGAACGGGTTTCAGATCGGCCTGATTAATTACGTCCGTGACAACCCGCGGGCACGAAAAATATTACCGCTTATCAACTGGAATTTCAGTTGAAAGGATTGCAGCTTATATGCGACATCGTATTATTTACGGTATGTTGCTGTGTATGCTGTTGGTTAACAGCACCGGTTACTGCCAGCAGATCAAAAAGCCTGAAATATCATCAACGGTTGACAGAAACAAGATAGCCATCGATGAACATCTGCTCTTGACGGTAAATCTGGAGATCAGGTATCAGCAAAACCATCTGATGCCGGAATTGGAACCGATGCCCGATTTTGATGTATCGTGGTTATATTCATCAATCCGGGTGAAAAAAATAAATCCGCACATGTTCACAACAAAAAAAATCACGTATCTGCTTATCCCTAAAAAATCGGGCAAATTTAAAGTTGGTTCAGCTAAACTCAAGCTTTACAGAGATTATTTGGTAACACCGTCGATAGATGTTGAAGTCACCGATACCAAATCCGGCAGGAAATCAGTCGATCCCAATTTACATCATGCTATGGTGGATCTGGGAAGCATAATTTTTATTACAGCATCGGTTGATAAAAAAGAAGCCTGGGTTGGGGAACAAATCGATTTTACGTTTGAACATTTCGATAATGCCCATAATACCGATATACAATATAAATTGCCATCAACCGTTGGGTTTTGGCCTGTCGATCTTGATTATGAGTTTGAGAAATCGGTTAATATATCAGGTATACTGTACTGGCACGGCGGATACAAAAAGGCATTGTTTCCCACAAGAGCAGGAGAACTTATCATAGGAAGCGCTCACCTGATGTACTCTTCGAATAAAAATTTTTATAACCAGTGGGGAGATCTTCGTTCCTATCCTGTAACTCTCAACATAAAATCGCTTCCCGAACAAAATAAACCACAAAATTTTACCGGAGCAGTGGGAAACTTCACTATATCCTCCGCCATTAATAAAACTACCATCAATAAAGGAGATGCGGTCGCAATTCATGTAACGGTGACCGGCACGGGCAATATCGATCTCATCACAGAAATCGCCATACCTGAACTCTCCTCCTTCACTCTTTACGACAGTAAAGTCCATAATAGTATTCCCGATGGAAGACAAAGTATCGGCGGTTCAAAAACATGGGAATATTCGCTGGTACCGCAGCAAACCGGTGAAAAAACAATCGGTGCGTTTACCCTGTCGTATTTCGATCCGAAAAAAGCGGCCTACCATACGGTATCCACAAAGCCCATAGAAATCACCATACAGAATACCGGAGAGATGATTGTTTCAGATACAAAAATTAAAAACACCGGGCAAACGGTCATAAGCAGTATCGCTTCGGATATACGATTCCTGAAACCCGATAAGCAAACACTCGCCAGCAATGGCAGTAAAGTATATCCCTCGCCATGGTGGTTTTTACTCTATTTGTTGCCTGTTTCGACATTAATCGTAACATACTCGTTCAAACGTAAACATGATACGCTTGAAAAAAGCCCGGGGCTGCGAAGAAAAACATTTGCATGGAAACAGGCGAAAGGACGTCTCGACGAAGCTACCCGGTTACTGGAAAAGAACGATATTCCAGGCTATTACGGGAAACTTCATGAGTGTATAACCTCCTATATCGAAGATATATTGAATGTCGGGACCGGCGCTATGAACTCCGAAACCATTGCCGAACTTCTGATTCAAAACGATATAGATTCGGAACTGGCTGGAAGCATCAAAGAAATTCTTGATACCTGTGATTTTTTCGAGTTCGCTCCTGCAGATGTTAATTCCTATGACCACCGGAAAATACTTGATAAAACGTATGTGCGATTGCTGAAAATGAGAGAATAAATCTTTATGAAAACAACCCTATTGAAAATTCCGGAAGGCCGCATTCTATCGATCGACGCTCTTCGCGGATTCGATATGTTTTTGATAGTCGGCGGCGGCTCGTTTATCAGCAGTATTCTGGCTTTGTCCGACAGTCCCTTGTCACAGGCACTCCGGGCGCAGATGCACCACGCCGAGTGGCATGGATTCACCGTGTGGGATCTGATTTTCCCGTTGTTCCTTTACATTGTCGGAGTTAGCATTCCTTTCGCTATAACAAAACGTCTCGACCGCGGTGATTCACACAGGGATATCGTGCTGCATGTGGTAAAACGTGCGCTGGTTCTGTATTTTTTCGGCATGATTATGGAAGCGGGCCGTATCGATGAACTCGGCGGCCTCAGGTATACCGGAGTACTGCATCGCATAGCATTCCGCTACTTTTTCACCTCGCTCATTGTCTTATATACCGGCATTCGCGGCCAGGTTATTTGGTTTGTTTCGCTGCTGACCGGTTACTGGCTTGCCATGACATTTATACCGGTTCCCGGCCACGGCGCCGGTGTATTCACTATTGAGGGCAATCTCGCCAGCTATCTCGACAGAATGTATCAGCCCGGCGCTTTAAGAACCGAAATGTACGACAACGAGGGTATGCTCAGCACTTTCCCCGCTGTGGCAACCACACTGCTCGGCGTTCTGAGCGGCCACGGGCTCAGGTCTCCGGCCTCGCAGTCAAGGAAAGCCGCCGGATTGTGCGCTTCCGGTGCGGTGAGTCTGGTTCTCGGGCTTCTGTGGAGTGTCATATTCCCGTTAAACAAACTGCTCTGGACAAGCTCATTTGTGCTGTATGCGGGCGGCTGGAGTATGCTTCTTCTGGCGCTGTTTTACTGGCTGATAGATGTTCGCGGCTACCGTACATGGGCGTTCCCGTTTGTGGTGACCGGGCTGAACGCACTCACCATCTATATTGCAAGCGCTCTGTTCGATTTCGGCAGGATATTCACCGTATTCACCTATGAATTCAGCGAAAATTTCGGGACTTACAGCTCGCTTGTACGGTCGGCAGGTGTACTTACGGTGAAATGGCTCTTTCTCTATTACCTGTATAGAAAACGGATATTTTTGAAGGCGTGAACTCCTTATGGCAATATTTCGATAAACAATTTGACTTTTGAGATGATAGTGATTATTTAATAGTAAAGTGTGTTGGATAATATTTCCTATTCACAAAGGAATATTTCGTGTTAAAAGATAAATTCCATAAGAGATTTAATGAGTTAGATGAACAATTTAACCACCTACCGTTTAAGCCAAGTTGTGATAGTCCTTGTAGATATGTAGAAACAGAACATTGGAAAAAATGGGCAACAAGTACCCAAAATTTATTGCTAGCTGTTTTTGGCGAAAACTCACCCCATTATTCTAATTTTATAGAAACTGTAGCTCTTTGTAGAACTTATAATGATGAAGTGAAAACCTTGTATGGAGTATTTTGTAGTGCTAAGGAAGATTTTGAAGGTGGTTATGTTTTCGATGTCGATTTACGGGTTTCAGGGGAAGTCTTTGGTGATTTTGTGGCAATGGCAAAACAGTCTTTAAGCGAAGGTCATAAAGATGTTGCAGCGGTTTTAGCTTGTGCAGCTCTTGAGGATACTCTGAAAAAATATGCAGTCTTGAACGGTATTATTTTAGATAATGAATCTATGACTGAAGTAGTTAATGCATTGAAGTCAAAAGGTTTAGTATCAGGTGCACAAAAATCTCTATTAGACACTATGCCGAAAATACGAAATTATGCGATGCATGCAGATTGGGGAAAAATCACGGCACCAGATGTTAGTAGTGTAATTGGATTTGTTGAACAATTTTTGCTTACGAACTTTTAGTTAAATATAGAAAATTTTATTAACAATATATAACTAATTATTGTTGTTTCCGATTATGAAAAAGATTGATACCATTAAAATGGTACGTAATATACGTGACAAACAATACAAAGAGATTTCAGGCAAGTCTTCCGAAGAAATTATAGACTACTTTAGCAAAAAAGCGAAAAAAATAACTGAAAAAGAAGAGGCTGAAGAGCTAAAAACATCATAACCAAAACAGCAAATCATATGTATCCTTTCATTCATAAAGCAACTGCCACTAAAGTTTGGTTTGATGAGTATAATATATGGCTTGATCTGTCCGATGGCAGAAAAATATCCGTACTATTGGAATATTTCCCCAGATTGTTACATGCCAAACCTTCTCAACGGGAGAAATATATATTAAGCGGTAATGTGACAGGAATACACTGGGAAGAATTGGATGAAGACATTAGCGTGTCGGGACTGTTAATGGGGAAAAGAGACTTGACTCAAAAATAGATAATAAAAATTATGTAATAACGTTGCATTGTGCCAAAGAGCAACTAATATTTTGTTGGAGTTATCAATTGAGTACTAAAATCTCTGGACGTTTAGCCGATACTTTGGCAATTGAGCTTGACCATATATCAAAAGAAACAGAACGGTCAAAATCGTATCATATTCAAAAAGCGGTTGAAATGTATTTGGCGGAACAGGCAGATTTTCAAATCGCTCATGACAGATTAACTGATCATAACGATCTGATCATTTCTTTGGATGATATGAGAGCAAAAAAACATTGATTTTTTGAGTATCCCATCCGTGGCAAAAAATATTTTTTTGTTTGCCTTTTGCTGTCACATCCCCGCCATAAGCGCTGTATAGAGCCGTGTCGCTTTCGGCAGTTGGTCGACTTTGATGTACTCATCCGCAGTATGTGCCTGAGCAACCGCCCCCGGGCCGCAGATGATCGCCGGTATCCCCATACGTATGATAACCATGGCCATAGTCACTCCCGGGCACCCGCTGATTGTCGGCTCGGTGCCGAGGATATGACGGTAGGCATCGGCGACACGGAGCGTCAACGGATCACCCGGTGAGATCGATTCCGCCCGTTCTTTGCCGCCTTTCGCCCGCCAGTTTTTCGGTTCGGGTACTTCGCTGATGTTGATACCGTGCTCACGGTTCAGCCGTTCCATAAGTTCATCGACCTGCTTCTGGACAAGCTCCGGCGGCGTATCGGGAATAAGCCGTGAATCGAGGCAAACACGGCAGCTGTCCGGGATAGCGGCAAGATAGAGCCCACCCTCGATTTTCTCGAAATTCACCGTGCACTTACCGAACCATTCGTTTTCCACCTGCAGATAGGGCAATTTCAGGTATTCGTCGATAAAGATTGCCATGTTATGGATTGCGTTGATGCCGAGATGAGGAAGGCCCGAGTGCGCCGATTTGCCTTTGGTCTTGAAGCTGGTCACAAAACAGCCGCGGTTGCCGATCTGGATTTCAAGCTCGGTCGGTTCGCAAGAAATAAGCCCCTCGAAGCTATCGAAAAAACCCTGGTCTTTCGCCCACAGGTATCCCGCATAGCCGCCGTATTCCTCCTCGATGTCGCTGTAGAGTGTTATGCCGCCTTTGGGTTTTATTCCGGTACGGACAAGAGCTTTGAATGCGCACATAACCGCTGCAAGGCCGCCTTTCATGTCGCAGGTTCCCCGGCCGTATAGTTTGCCGTCACGAATTTCTCCGGCATATGGGTCGACAGTCATACCCACGACCGGCTTGATATCCATATGGCCGTTGAACATGAACCGTCCCGGGCCGCTGTCTGCTCCGTAATCGGCAAAAAAATTGGCACGGCCATCTCCTGTTGGATATATCCGAACTGGGATATCGAGGTCTTTAAACCATCGTTCGAGATAGTTGACCATTCCCATGCCCTCGTTATGGGTGATCGATGGTATGGCGACCATCTCACGGGTTACCTGAATTACCTCGTTTTCGTCGATTTTAGAAAGCAGCGCCTCGATATCAGTCATAATGAATGAGCCTTTCTTTATTTCAAATTACATATTTGCCATGAGCGCAGCATAAATCCGCGGCGCTTTCAAAAGTTCGTCGACCGGAACAAACTCATCCTCGGTATGAGCCTTCGAAATCGATCCGGGGCCGCAAATGACCGCGGGAATACCGCGTTCGATCAGCACCATTGCGATAGTCACCGCCGGGCATCCGCCGATGACCGGTTCTGTGCCAAGCGCCTGTTTGAAAGCTTTTGCAACACGGAGCGTAAACGGATGATCTGCCGGAATGGCTTCCGCTTTGTTTTTGGCGGTACCCGAACGCCAGCCTTCGGGCTGAGGAACTTCGCTGACATTGATGCCGTGCTCACGGTTCAGCCGCTCCATAAGCTCATCGACCTGCTTCTGGACAAGTTCCGGCGGTGTTTCGGGTATGAGCCGTGAATCGACACATGCCTGGCACCGGTCGGGCACAGCGGACAGATAGAGGCCGCCCTCGATTTTCTCGAAATTAACTGTGGGTTTGCCGAACCAGGGATTTTCGACCTGAAGGTATGGGAGTTTACGGTATTCGTTGATGAACAGCGCCATATTGTGGATGGCGTTTACACCAAGATGAGCCAGTCCCGAATGCGCCGAACGACCTTTGGTGGCAAAACTGACAGCGTATGCCCCGCGGTTGCCGATCTGGATTTCAAGTTCGGTCGGTTCGCATGAAATAAGACCCTCGTAACCATTGAAATGCCCTTCTCTTCGTGCCCAGTAGTAACCCGCCTGTCCGCCGAATTCCTCTTCGATATCGCTGAAGAACGAAATGCCGCCTTTGGGTTTGATCCCGGCCCGTACCATCGCTTTGTAGGCACACAGCACACCGGCAATACCGCCTTTCATGTCGCAGGTTCCCCGGCCGTACATCTTGCCGTCACGGATTTCTCCGGCATACGGATCGACTGTCATGCCGTCTACCGGTTTAATGTCCTGGTGACCGTTGAACATAAACCGCCCCGGGCCGCTGTCAGTGCCGTAATCGGCGAAAAAGTTTGCACGGTTTTCGTCGTACGGGTAAATACGCATGGGAATTTTCAGGTCTTTGAACCAGCGTTCGAGATAATTGACCATTTCCATGCCTTCGTGATGGGTGATGGAGGGTATGGCTACCATGTCACGAGTTACCTGAATTACTTCATCATCATCGATTTTCGAAAGCAGTACATCGATATCAGCCATAATGTATAAGCCTCTCTTATTAATTTTATATATAAATATTACATATCCGTCATCAGTGTTGCATAAATACGTGCCGCTTTTGGCAGTTGTTCTATTTCGACCCACTCGTCCTCGGTGTGTGCCTGAATTATCGATCCGGGACCGCAGATAATGGCGGGAATACCTCTTTTGATCATCTGCCCGGCAATTGTCGCTCCCGGGCATCCACCGATAACCGCGTCTTTTCCGGTTGCTTTTTTTACCGAATCGGCTACCCGCCGGGTAAGGTCATGGTCAGGTGCAATATAATGCGACTTATTCATGCCGCTTTTCGGCCGCCAGCTTTTGGGCTGTTCGATCTCACTGATTTCAATGCCATGCTCGCGTTTCATTCTTTCGATTAAACCATTGATTTCCTTGTAAACTTCCTCAGGCGGCGTTTCTGGAATAAGACGTGAATCGATGCAGGTTGTGCATTTGTCAGGTACAGCGGACAGGTACAGGCCGCCCTGAATACGTTCAAAATTTATGGTACTTTTTCCGAAATAGGGATTTTCCTTTTTAAGATAGGGGAGCTCAAGATATTCCGAGATAAAGAGCGCCATATTCTGAATGGCATTTATCCCAAGATGAGCGAGTCCCGAATGCGCCGATCGTCCCTTTGTCTCGAACGATGTTGTTATCGATCCTTTATCGCCGATATGAACTTCGAGATTTGTCGGTTCGCATGAAATAAGGGCATCGTAATCGTTAAGAAGTCCCTTATCGATAATGGATATCATGCCGTTCGGGCCGCCGAATTCTTCCTCGATATCGCTGTAAAAGGTAACTCCTTTTTGGGATTTGATTCCGGCCCGGACAAGCGCTTTACAGGCACAGAGAACAGCCGCTATACCGCCTTTCATATCGCAGGCTCCGCGGCCATACATTTTACCGTCCTTGATTACGCCGCCAAATGGATCTACCGTCATGCCATCCACCGGTTTTGTGTCCTGGTGTCCGTTGAAAATGTACCGCCCCGGATTACCGGTTACGTTAAAATCGGCAAAAAAGTTGGCTCTGCCATCTACCGTCGGGTATTCACGATATGGAATGTTCAGATCATCAAACCACCGCTCCATATATTCAAGCATACCACGGCCCTCGTGGGTGGTTAGCGAGGGTATGGCAACCATATCACGGGTTACCTGAACAACTTCATCATCATCGATAAAATTTAAAATTGATTCACTATTATTCACGTTAAGAATATCCGTTTCTCTGTTGTATTGTTGAAATAAAAAATAAATTAATCATATAATATGACGTTTGGAAAAAAGGAAAACAAGGGCAACCTTATCAAAAACACGACAAAAAAATAAAAATTACACAAAAAAGTACTTTTTCAATAAAAAAAAGACTATAATATTAAACTTGGAATAAGATATAACAATAACGAAAAGGAGGAATAATGGACAAACCGATTTGCATTATTACCATGGGTGACCCTGCCGGTATTGGACCTGAGGTAATAATAAAAACACTCTTCTCGGACCGTGCACAAAGCGATGCACGAATGGTTGTTATCGGTTATCCCGAACCGTTTGTGAGGGATACGAAAAAACTCGGAATTAAACTCGATATAAACGAAATAACATACCCGGAAGAATTAAATCCCGCTACAAATACGATTAATCTGATAATTCCTGACAATACAATCACATGTCCGACAATTTACGGAGAAGTGAATGCAGACTGCGGGCGGGCCGCCGGCCGGTGTGTCGAACATGCTACAAAACTTGCAATGGACAAAAAAGCCGATGCCGTCGTTACTGCACCGATAAATAAAGAGTCTTTCAATCTGGGCGGATATAATTTCCCAGGCCACACTGAAATACTCCGTTATCTTACCGGCGCTTCTGATGTTGCCATGCTTCTCACCCACGGCAATTTCAGAGTCGCACATGTAGTAACTCATACAGCAATAAGCAGCGTTGCAAACAAGATTTACAGAGGACGTATCGTACGTGTTGCCGCGTTAATGAACGAAACTCTCAATATTCTTGGAATCGAAAAACCTCATCTTGCCATATCGGGCCTTAATCCTCATGCAGGTGAAGCGGGTATGTTCGGCAAGAAAGAAATAGAAGAAATTATCCCTGCCGTCGAAGAATTAAAAGAGATGGGCATCGATGTCACCGGCCCGATGTCGCCGGATACTGTTTTTGCGAAGGCGTACAGCGGTGAATTTGACGGTGTCGTTGCCATGTATCATGACCAGGGGCATATCGCCCTGAAAATTGTCGCTTTCAGATTCAAGGAGGAGGGTTCCCAGGTCTGCGGTGTGAATACCGCGCTCGGACTGCCGATAATCCGTACATCGGTTGATCATGGAACTGCATTCGATATTGCCGGGAAAGGAAAAGCAAGCCCGCACAGTATGATCGAAGCGGTCGAAATGGCGTCGAAACTTGCCATCGGAAAAAAAGCAAGGCAAAAAAGCTAACCCGTAATATCCATAAAAAAGAATAGAACACGGATTTATACGGATTAAGCGGATTTTCAAAGATCAACATATGATATAGAAATAATTCGGGCTAACTATGTGCCATTAGTATCATGAAAAGAGGAAAACACATGCGCTGGATGACTTTCATATGTATTGCCGCATTTATACTCATATGCGGAGTTGATGTGTATGCCGAACCTGTTTCGACAAGCTGGAGCGTAAACTCCGAAACGATTTATGATACCGGCTTTATGCACATGCTTATGAAGCATCCGGACGGTGGTGTTTGCCTTTTTAATATGGACCTCACAGAGAATGATTCTCCCGGCGGCGGGTACAGTGAAAAAGGTGTGTTCAACGATATCATCTGGGGTGACAACCATGCCCGTAAAATTCTCACACTTGAGGACATCCGCGCAAAAAAAGCCTATCTCATTATTCTTTTCGGCAGAGGACGAAACGGTAAACATCCCCTTCTGTTCTCGGTGAACGGGCACAAAACGCAAATGGAATACTGGGATCCCAAGACCTGTAGTATGGGTTTTCGCTGGATCGAATTTCCTGCGGAATGGTTGAAAAAAGGTAAAAACGTCATCGACCTGTCCTGCCCTGAAGCCAAAATGGAGCAGGACGGATGGAACATCTGGCTGTCCCGTGCGGATGAGTTTGAGCACGGCGGCGGTGATCCGGCAGATGTGGGCGAAACATCCTTCAAATCCACCGACGGGGGCAATTCCTGGAAAAAAAGCCCGTTCGGCCCCGATGAAAAAACCCGTGCCGAATACACCATACGGATCAGTCTCGACAGGTATGTACAAACCGGGTGGCTGGCAAGCCCGGTAATCGATTTATGGAAAGGAGATTCCGACGAATTTATCGTACCAATCCGTGTGTTCAAAAAAATGAACATACGCCTTGAATCGGATGTTCCAAACGGTACCTCAGTGGAATATTTCCTTCGGGCTGGTACAAGCCCGGATCCCTTCAGCAGCGAATGGGAACCTTACACATCGATCGGTTCCGGCGCTTCTATCGAAATCGAACTCACCGACCGTCAAGTTAAAGGCCGTTTTGTCCAACTCAAAGCCGAACTTTTCACAACGAATCCCCTGAAAAGTTCCATACTCAAAAGCGCTGCAATCACTGCTGAATTACTTCAGGGCAACAAGGCTCACACAAGCCTGAAAACCACCCGTGCGACCAATCCGGTAATCGGTTACCCCTCGGTGCAGTGGGAGTGGGAAAAATGGGATCGCCCTGAATTTCAGGAACTCAAAAAACGTGAGAATCTCGACGGTATCATCGCGGGCAGCAAAACACAGTTTGAGACGATGATCAGGCT
>JAFGMP010000497.1 GCA_016927495.1 Candidatus Latescibacterota bacterium
CGTGTGGCGTATCGTTATCCGCTCGAACTGCCGCTCGCCATGCGTAACGCAGGCTACCAGACTCTGGGTATCGGGAAAATGCACTGGTTCCCCCAGCGTCATCTGCACGGTTTCCATAAAACGATTGTCGACGAATCGAGCCGTGTGGAAACGGACGGATTTGAAAGCGATTACCGTACGTGGTTCCGTAAAAACGCCCCGTCAGGGTTGGAATATAATGTAACCGGCATTGGGTGGAACGATTACCGTGCAAAAGTATATGTACCTCCGGAGGATTTGCACCCTACCTACTGGACAGCACAGGTTGCTGTCGATTTTATCAACGGTTACAACAATCAGGAACCGTTTTTCCTGAAAGTATCGTTCGCCCGCCCCCACAGTCCGTACGATCCTCCCAAACGGTTCATGGAGGCATACCGTGAGGATGAGATGCCAGCACCGTTCGTCGGGGACTGGTGCGAAAGGCATGCCCCCTTAGGGGCTGAAGATTTTAACCGGTGGCAGGGTGATCTTGGAATCGAACAGGTCCGACGGTCCCGGCGTGGATATTTCGGTTCCGTTTCTTTTATCGACGAGCAAATCGGTCGTATCTTGCAGGCATTGGAACAGCGCGGATTCCTCGATAACACCTTTATCCTGTTCACCTCCGATCACGGCGACATGACCGGCGATCACCATATGTGGCGCAAGACTTATGCGTATGAGAGTTCGGCAAGAATCCCCTTCATCGTGCGCCCGCCCAAAGGATCGCCCGGAAAACGCGGTGTCAGAATCGACAAAGTAGTGGAACATCGCGATATTCTCCCGACATTTCTCGATATCGCGGGACAGACCGTACCCGATGGATTGGATGGGAAAAGCGTGACCGGGCTTCTGGACGGCACATCAAATCAATGGCGCGAAATCATCGATATTGAGCATGATGTCTGCTACAGCCCGACAAATCACTGGAATGCGCTGACAGATGGAAGATATAAATACATTTACCATGCCCAAAACGGCGATGAACAGCTTTTCGACCTGCGTGAAGATCTGGGAGAGCTTCACGATCTTGCAAAAGAACAGAAATTTAAAGGCAAGGTCAGCGACTGGCATGGACAGATGATCGAACATCTCGCTGAGCGCGGTGATCCGTTTGTTGTCAATGGCGATCTTGCGCCGCGGCCTGAGAGAATGCTCTATTCACCGAATTACCCGAAAACTATGTAACTGTAAACCGTTATCCTGTCACGATTTTTATGCAGAGGTTTTAAACTGTGTTGGTAAATAAAAAATATCATAACAATTTTAAATTTACTTTTTTTGTGTGCCCAAAAAAAGTAACAAAAAAAAGGCACCCTCATGAAAAGCCTTAATCCTCGTTCATGCAGTTTTTCCGGGAAACGCAGAACTCACCTCCTTCGCTACGTTTCGGAGGCTTAAACATGCTGCGTTTCATTTTCCGTAAAAATCAGCATTCACTCGGAACTTTTCAATAGGGATTTAAACTGATAAAAGCATTACCCCATCGGCTAAGCCGTGTTCCCTCTACTATGGGGGATGTCTACATGACAGGGGGGGCTGAAATTTACCCTTCAAAATGCCCAAAGAGACGCAGACTGCGAGCGTTAAGAAACGCAATTGAACACGAAGCGGAATGTGCGTTTCAGTGAGCAGGCCAGTCGAACAGGAAATGCATTTTGTCGGGTGAATTGTCTTTTCTTTTTCCATATTTTCTTTTTGACAGGAAAAAGAAAATATGGTCGCGCAGGACGCGAAAATAAAAAGGATTTTTATATTGATACGCACAAACAACCATGTAAAAATTTATAATATTTATTGGACACTATTATGCAGAGGTACACCATGAACAACAACATTGTGGTTATAGGTAGTTCGAATACCGACATGATTATAAAGATGGATCACATCCCGAAACCGGGTGAAACCATCCTCGGCGGCGAATTTTCAACAGCGCCCGGCGGAAAGGGAGCGAACCAGGCGGTCGCGGCAGCCCGCGCCGGGGGAAAAGTCACATTCATCGCCCGTGTCGGCAATGATATGTTTGGCGAACGGGCGCTGAGCGGCTTCAGACAGGATAACATAAACATCGATCATGTGATAAAAGACAACAGTGCGCCATCCGGTGTTGCCCTGATTTTTGTCGACCGGAAAGGGGAAAACAGCATTGCGGTGGCATCCGGGGCAAATGCTAAGGTATCGCCTGAGGATGTCCGGAATGCCCGTGACAGCATCACAAAAGCAGGAATAATCCTCATGCAGCTTGAAATACCGGTGGAAACGGTTGAGACAGCCGCACAAGTCGCTTCAGCCAGCGGTGTGGTTGTCATCCTTAATCCTGCGCCGGCGCAGCCTCTCAGCGATGAACTCCTGAGGAATGTCACCATCCTTACTCCCAATGAATCCGAGGCCGAACTTCTGACCGGCATTAAAGTCGAAGACGAACAGGGAGCTAAAGATGCTGCCGAAACGCTGATTGCCAAAGGAATAAAGACGGTGATAATAACACTCGGTGCACGGGGCGTATACCTGAAATCCGACGAGTTTACCGGAATCATCCCTGCTTTCAAGGTGGATAATATTGTGGACACAACCGCCGCGGGCGATGTGTTCAACGGCGTTCTGGCTGTATCGCTGGCCGAGAGTAAACCTTTGGCCGAAGCTATCAGATTCGCTCATGCGGCGGCTGCCCTTTCGGTTACCAAGCTGGGTGCACAGAC
This sequence comes from Candidatus Latescibacterota bacterium, assembly GCA_016927495.1. Taxonomy (GTDB): domain Bacteria; phylum Latescibacterota; class Latescibacteria; order Latescibacterales; family Latescibacteraceae; genus JAFGMP01. The sequence goes on from JAFGMP010000497.1 coordinate 2,721, forward strand.
ATCGGCACCGCATCGTGCCGATATAGATTCATTTTTAAGAATATCCAATAATTAATTTTGATGTATCCAGAAAAGTTGTAATAAATGTTTTATATTGAAACTTTTTATTCCATAGTATGTCTTTAGGTTTGGAACAATATTAGCAAATATAATAAAAATTTTATTGTGCATTCAAAAAAATATATTATAATATGGATAGATAATGTCGGAGAAAATTATGACTTTAACAGAAGAAAAAATTCTCAATGGAATTAAATATTTTGTTCTACACACAAAAAATGTGGGTAGGACGAAACTATTTAAACTTTTATATTTTTGGGATTTTTTACACTTTAAAAAATATGGTATGAGCGTAACCGGATATGATTATTTTACATTTCCTTTCGGACCTGTTCCTAAAAACTTGTATACTGACATAATTAATGACAAACTTCCTGATTATTTAAGTGGGGGAATAGCAATTATTGAGGATGAAAAAACAGATGAGGATGATGGTTATAAACGTTTCAAAGTTGTTTTAAATAAAAGAACGATTGATTATAGTTGTTTTTCACCGAATGAACTCAACGTATTGCGAGATGTTGCCTGTATTTATAAAGATGCTACCGCAAAAGAAATGACAGAAATAACACATTTACCCAATACCCCCTGGAGCAGAACACAAGAAAAGGGAATGGATAAGGTCATAGACTATTTTCTGGCTATTGAAAACGACTCTGACATTGATACCGAATTGATAAAAGAAAGATATAATTTACATAAAGAATTGTTATCGGATGGCAGAATTTGATATTGGGCAAACATTTTTGGATTTAAAATCAACAAATTTGTTTAGAGCCACAAAGGGCAAATATTTTATTGCCATGTCTGAAGCTGATTATGATGATGATTTTATTGTTTGCTTTGTCCTGAACTCAGAAAACAGAATTGATCGATACAAATTTGGATGTAATAAAAAACATAATAAATTTATCCTGGAACCTTCAACATTTTCATTCCTGACAAATAGCACATCAATAATGTTATCCCAACCTGCATGTTATAAATTGGCAGAAATGTATCAAAGTAATATAAAACTTCTCGATAAAGCTGATATCACTCTCTGCAGACAAATAAAAAATTGCATTGATTGGAATTATATTCCTGACAGATTAGTAAATTTGATTAAAACATGTTTTAAAAAATGAAATTATTGGTTCGGTGAATAAACATTGACATTACATAAGCAATTGATTATATTACATTTATGAAAAGTAC
>JAFGMP010000498.1 GCA_016927495.1 Candidatus Latescibacterota bacterium
ATATGTAATAAAAGCTTTTTTACGAATGGTATCATTCATATAAAAGGAAATAAGAGCGATTATTTTATTGTTCTCTATACCGACTATGCAGTATGCTTTCTCGATTATTTTCTGAGCGTAGTCATTCAGATTCACTCTACTACTGAGAGGTGGAATAAAATCATCATCTAATTTTGTAATAAATTCCAAAATATCATCTATAGTATACTCAAGATCTGTAAGCTTTGCTATTGTAAAGTTTTTCATAATTTTAGCTACAGATATTCCTATTTATTGTTTAAATATAGAAGTGTTGTTTCAAATAGCATTCGTTGTTAGTCATATGATTATCTTTTTTACCGCCAAAACTTTAAAATAACTTGCTCTTTATAAATTTTTTCATTTAAACCTGCGACTACTTTTAAAAACAAGTAAATTGAGAATCTATTTACAAAGCGACAACAATTCTAAATACATTAAACATTTTCTGCAATTATTTTACATATAATATCTACTTCTTGTAATTCCAAACTTCCATAAAAAGGCAGGCATAACACTTTATTTTTCAGATCATTGGCAACCGGTAAATTTTCCCTTGAGGACGAAGGCAATGCTTTATAGGGTTCGTAATCGGAACAGAGTGGATAAAAATATTTTCTTGCAAATACATTGTATTTTTTAAGAATATTATAAAGCGCATTACGTGTTACGGGAAAGCTGTTTTCAATTACAATCGGCAGGTACTGACAGGAATCGGTTACATCCGTTCGAAGTCTCGGTATTCGTATTCCTGCAACACGGTCAAGATTTTCATAATACCGCGCCCGTACTGCCATTCTTTTTGTTTGTTCTTCGCGAAAAAGTTTCAAATTGAGCAACCCAATTGCCGCCTGAATTTCATTCATTTTCCCGTTGATGCCGATATCAGCCACCTTCTCTTCATTGCGTATACCGAAATTACGGAGGTTGTAAATTTTATCCACCAACCCGTCATCACCATAGGTCAGACACCCTCCTTCCGCGGTATTATAGAGCTTTGTCGCATGAAATGAAAACATGGTGATATCCCCAAACGTTCCAATTCCCCTGCCGTCAATCTCAGTGGAAAACACATGAGCACCGTCAAATACAACCTTCAAGCTGTATTCTTCAGCAATTTTTTGTATCTCATCGACATTGCATGGAAACCCGTAAACATGTACCGGAAGAATCGCAGACGTATTGGGTGTTATCAGATTTTTTATTCGATGCGCATCAATAGTCAATGTATCAGGTTCAATATCACAGAATACCGGTTTGAGATTGTTCCAGCTGATGCAATGCGGTGTTGCAGCAAACGTAAATGGTGTCGTAATTACTTCCGACCCTATCGGAAGATCAAGCGCCTTAAGTGCGGTAAGCAACGCAATGGCACCATTATTGAATATCGAGACATTCTGAACCTTCAACTCATTCTTTAAACAAGCTTCGAGTTGCCGGTGTTTGACTCCCATGTTGGTAAGCCATTTCGTCCCCCATATCTCTGTGAGTTCACCCTGAATGTCATCCAGAGACGGCAATAATGGAGAAGCGACATAAATCGGATTCGGGAAACGTTCCATTACAGTTCCTTTTTTTGTTTTTCTTTAAGATAAATTACGTTCCTGCGATATGGTTGTTTTGAAATAACGGACAACCTCTTCAGAACATGCATTCCAGTAACAGGCGGAATAAGTACTTTTCATATACTCAAGCAGCTCAATATACCTGCTGTGAGGATAATACAGGTCGGAGTCAGACTTACCCGAAAAATCCATATAATCAGGATGAGTGTTAAGTAGTGCCATCCCCCCCTTTTTTACGATCCAGTCGATTTTTCGTTTCCAGATTGTGATATCCTTTTCCTTAAGAATACAGAACAGGGTGAAATCCTGAGGAATCGTATACGGCAGCTCCAGATATGATCGTCCTGATAAAGGATCGGTCACCCAGAACGGAAAAATTGTTCTCACACCATCACTTTGCGGTTCAAAGGGATCGGTATCAAAGGTCGACGTATCACACTCAAGGTCAAGAGCATGCATCCAGGATAGATTATGATGCATCGAGGGAGAACTGAAACCTCCGGTTTTCCATTCCTTCAGATAACGGTTGATCCGGGCAGCCCGTTTCAGAAACACCCTGCGGGAAGAAAATAATTTTCCATCATGTTTCAACCCGTGAACACCAAGTCCGAAACCTCGATTCCTTATTTCCTGCAGCATTTCCGCTGAAATGACATACCTTTCCGGAACAATATTGAACGTTGATCGAAAACCCATTTTTTCATCGATATCCATAAGTTTTCGACAGTTTTCAAGTCCCCGAGCAGTATCAACATCATGAGCAAGTAAAAAGGCGAATTTATTTCCGTTCGGCCACCCGACCCAGCCGGATGGAGTACCCCCCGCATATGTATCGATTGGCCAGATTGAGCCAACTTCCGGTAAAAGTTTCCGGGCAATACTACGTCTGATAAGAATTTGTAGTCTTCGCGGGATTACCGGTTTTATTGAATAAAAGAGGCGATTTCTAAGCGAAAGCGGGCTGTGTAGCATTCGTTGTTTCCACTTGATATCTGTCAACCGGCATATCTGTACATATACTTTCCGAATGATCGTAAAAGCGGCAAAGGAATCAACGAAAACAGACTTATTGCAAATGGTAATGATCTGATAGCCGGTTTTTTTGAAAATTCACGCTTTCGACAATCATATCTGAAATATTTTATTGTCTTTTCACTGCACCCGAAACCTCTTTTAAACTGCAACAAACCGGAATGGTGTATTTCAGTTCTACCGAGATTGACCCTGCGACATCCGATCTCTCTGCATTTTTTTATGCCTTCCCACATGGTGAGATTACTCGGTCGTAGAGAACCGTACTTTTTATCCATAGCTCCATATTTGAAAAGGCCGACCTCGTTAAAGACCAGAAAGAGATTTGCGGCAATAGCCCTGTTTTCAAAGGTTGCAAGAGTTATGAAACCATTACCTTTATTGATTATGTTTATCCAAAGATGTTTGAAAAACAACCATGGCTGAGGAGGTATTCCATGTTTTTTACGGGTCAGACAATTCAGATAATAGAATGATCTCATCGCCTCGATCGATGTATCATGAACAACCGTCACTCCTGCAGACTTTGCTTTTCTGATATTTCGGCGGGTCGAATCGCGGCATAAGTGCAAGAGTTTACGCTCATCTTTATCCAGAACAATTTCATGCGTTACTATTTCATCGGTACATTGCATATGCTGAAAAAACTGTTCTCCTCCTCTGATTTCGATATAATGCCATTTTTCTTTTTCAGCTTTTTCAACAAGAAAATGAAATGCATCATTGAACTCAATTTCCGATTTGAACAGCGGTATACAGAAATCAGAGAACGGCAGAGAAACACATCTTTTTTTTCCGGTAATTGAACACGTTTCCATAAAGGGAACCGCTCCTGCAATACTCCTTGCGTCAATTACAGCAGCACATCCCGGTATAAAACCGTATGTTTCCTCAAGAGCCTTTATCCATACGCGGGAATGAAATACTGTTGTATCAGGATTCGACGCAATGAACTGTTCGTAACGGGCATCGGTGAGCGGATTGATGAATTCGATGGGCATTTGTATTCAGTAGTCAGTATATAAAATAATAGTGAGTAGTGAGGTGGAAAAATCCGGGAAAAATTTTTTCAGGCTTGGGCTGTTCCATTGAATACTCACTATCAACTATGATCCGTATTATTCTTCAATCTGCATTCGACTTCCTCTGCAAACCGGGCAACTATCGGAAAATACTCTTTAAACAACTTTCATCAACATCAACGATATCATACCTACCGATAACGGCGTATGGATTTAATTCCATCAATTTCTTTACATAGTGTGGTAGTTCAATGCCGCTTCGAACACATAAATCCATCAACATTCGAATATCATGGGTTTTTTCAAAATGTACTTCACTGAAAGCAAGTATTGCCTTGATCAATTTTTCCGCGGCTTGCTGAAGATGAAATATCAGCGTTGCCTGATCAACCCCACTGTCATGAGCATTATATCCTATCTTCGCCAGAGCAAGATCAGATCGGGCTTTTTTGAGAAAAATTTCATATTGCTCCGGAAATTCAGTCATGTAATTGAAGCCCCTTTTCCGCAATAGTGCGATATATCGATCCTGCTCTTGTTTTATAGAAGTCAAATTCCTGTTCGGAACCTACAACAATATCCTTGGGATACGGGATATCCGAGAGGATATCATGAATCCGGTTTGCCTCTCTTACTTTTGATGAAACCTGTTGAAGAATAACGGCGATATCAACATCGCTGCCCGGTCCGGGACTTCCATAGGCATGGGACCCGAACAAATAAACGCTGCACTTACCGTATTCATGCGTAATACGGGAATGTATTTCATGGAGGGTTTTTTCTTCAAGCATAAGTCAATCCGTTGGTAGTTGGTTTGGGGGGATTGTTGAATAGTGAGTAGTCTATGGAGGAAAGTAGGCAGTACTCACTGTTCAGTAGTCAGTAGGGGGAGAAGAGAATAGTCAATATTCAATAGTCAGTAGGAAACCCTGAAACCGGAAAACGGTATTTCGTCTTTTTGTCTTTCTAACGAATACTGAATAATGACTATTGACTACTACTCCTCTCCTCCCCCTCCTCACGCCCGTCATTCATGAACACCACCAGATACGGCCACA
>JAFGMP010000499.1 GCA_016927495.1 Candidatus Latescibacterota bacterium
GGTGCAATCACGCTCATGGTCGACTCCACCTCCGCCGTAGGGACGGTAGAGCAGTTTAAAGAATGTGTTAATCATGTTTCGCTGCGTATAAGGCTGGTAACCCACACTCACATCAGCATCCGGTTTGACCCAGCCATCAACAGCTTTCAGTGAGCCGTCCTCCTGGCGAAATGGAAGAAGAACCCTGTATCCTTCCGATGTAGTGTTGACAAGCTTGAGCCTCGCCGCTTGATACAGATCGGTAATCCAGATTGTGAAGTTTCTATCGGCATAGACGGGAACTTTGTGTGCGAGTGCTACAATAAAATCATCCGGTTCTGCCAGTTCCCTGACTTTTTCCAATGTTCCAACCCCCACATTTCGTGCCGGTACCCACGCGAAGACTATCTCTGAATTGATATAATACCAATCCCGGTCTCGTGACTCATGAAGGATCGCAACGGGCATACCGGTTTCACAAGGAAGTTTTTGAAACGTGTCTACCCACCAGTCAAACCGGGAATTGTAAGCTCTCATGTCTGACGGTACCCGGCGGCTCAGAGTGTTTACGGTCAGTATCCCATACCGGGGGTACACTGTATTCGGGATGGATTCGAGATCGATAGCATCGATTATCTCTTGCCTCATCTCCTCGCTGAATGGAAGCATTCTTCTGTCATAGATGTTCCCGTTTTTCACATAATCACATCCCCTCTTGATTCCCGTTCTGAGGCTGTCACCTGAGACAACACTCATCGACAGCGCATTCTCTGGATAATAGTGGTTTCCATCATAATCTCTGCGATTTGTAGTGCTGTCATACGTAAATGGATTATCGTTAATGTCTTTTCCTTGAAATAATCTGGGGGAGTTTTTCCTATTTAAATCTCTGATTTGACCGGGTGTCATTATGACTCGGTCCGGATCACCGTCTATGCGGGAAATCCAGAATTCGGCATGCTGCATTTTTTCGGTAACAGTTGGAATAACATTGGGCGCCGGCAAAACGTGTGTTTTATCCTGAGCAGAAATATTAGCTGAGAATGTTCCTGCAATGCATAGAATTAAAATAAAAAACAACACTATTATTTTCATTGTTCTCATCTCCCCGTATATATTGTTTTCGTTTAGTGTAAAATAGAATTATCAGGTTAAAAAAACAAGTTACTCGTTGTATATCTTACTCCATGAGACACCGTGTTATGATCAAGCTGATCAAGGGATTGTGAGATGCAGGAAGGAGGTTAGAGAGGTAATGCCGTACGAGCGATTCACATGTCATTGTGCTCTCGCACCGGAAACGGAAGAACCATTTACCGCTGATGTCCCGGAGGATCAGTTTGATTCTTCTTTACCGCCCTACAGAAAACGGTTAGAATCGATCATGTTCTGTTTCACCCACTCGTAGATAAATGCGTGTCAATCCAGCCGAACTACCTCTTTTCGCCAGGGTGATAAACAGCTTCCGCTCTTTTTTCTACATCTTCACGATGAAAGGCGACATCTTTAAATGTAACATCCGCATACCTTTGCGCTTGATCATCGAAATGCGGCGAATTTGGATCTCCACTTTGACCACCAGCCAGCATTGATTTAGCTTTTACTTTTTTGCCAAATTCTACAACAGCAACAAAACTATTTCCGGATCTCCCGTAAATTCTATTGGTTCCTTCATACTTCCTGGCTTCAAAAGATGCTAATGCTCCCCACCTTCCACTTGCCATTCCAACAGGAATACTCGGCATGGTATCATTAAAAGCTTGTTCAATATCTCCATTTAAACGTTGATAACGATTTATCTCACCCCACGCAGTTTTCCATGTCCCAAAATCTTTTTCAAATTCTGAAATCGCTTCTTCAAAAATTGTTAGGCGTTCTTTAAATGGTGATTTGGAACCATAATAAGAAATTAATTCCATAAAGTTTAAATCATCCGGTGCTTTTCCGTTACGTATATAATTATTCGCATAATAATGAGCCAATGACATTGCTACCGATTCTTTGGATACCGCAAAGTCCCATTTTCTTAAAACATTTATCGCTTCATCTAGAGATTTATCTTTCTTCTCTGATTTGTCATACGCTTGTATTAAACCGGGAATCATTGTTTCAAAAGCTGGTAGATGGGGATCATACGCAATTTCAATCAATGTATCCAGTGTTAATTCCCTTGCTTGACTCAATAAACGAATAGCATGAATTCCACGATAATTTTCCGGAAAAGATGTCATATATGTTGGATAGTCTTCAAACTTAGGGCTATAGTTTCCTGCAGAAGTAAATGGTGTTGAATTACAGTTTTGAATCCAGCCATTAGCCGGGTTGAATACTGTAATAATTTCATCAACAGTATGAAGTCCATTCCAATCGGTTGCCGGATTACTACCATCTACTGGTTTCGTGTAATCAAATTTTACATTTCTCTTTGGCATAAAGTTACCATGATAATAAGCAATATTTCCGTCAGCATCAGCATATGTAGTGTTGTTTGACGAGTTGGCACGCATGTCCATCATTTTTCTAAATTCGTCATGGCCATTCGTTTTTGTTCTCATAAATGATTGGCTTAAAGCTGTTACGGGATCCCACATTAATGCTGTGGCAACCCATTTACCATCCATTGAATGAGTAATCGGTCCATGATGAGTTCGATACATTGTAAATCTTTTTCCTTGCTTTGAATCCCCTTTTTTGTAATCAAGAACAACATCAATTTCTTTTACTTTTCGATTCTCTTGACCGTATTTATAGGTAATTACATCATTAGTTTTTTCTACCATTTCAAGAAATTCATCTATAACATCAGTTCCAGTTGTTGTATGCATCCAGCCTGTTTTTTCATTAAAGCCTTGATAAACAAAAAACTGGCCCCAGGTTACCGCACCATATGCGTTTAGACCTTCTTCACTGACAATATGAGCTTCCCCACGGAAGAAGAATGATGTGTGTGGGTTAATTAATAACATTGTATTTCCGGACTTTGTTAATTTCCCTGAAATTGCAAATCCATTGGAACCTTCAGGTTCATTATTTTTTGGTTTAATCAATTCATTATTAATTGGAGAAACCGATTCAGAACCTTTATCACCATAAAATTCCTCAATTTTTATGGTCGATACACGTTTGATATTGGTGCTAATAGACCCTTCGCTAAAATACATCGGCATCCAGGCTTCGAATCGATGTAATAGTTTTGGCTTTACTTCCGGATGAGTATGAAGGTAATAATTGATTCCATCTGCAAAAGCATCACAGAGTTGCTGTAACCATTCAGGACTTTGATTGTAATATTGTATTGCTTCTTTTTTTGTCATATATAACCTTGCCCTAAGATCACTGTATAGTGCTTTTTCTCCCTCTACTTCTGCAAGCCTGCCAATTGCCCATATATAGTTACTTTCCACACGATTAAAATCATCTTCACATTGTGCATATAATAAACCGAATACAGCATCAGCATCTGTTTTGCCATAAATATGTGGCACACCAAAGTCATCACGAATAATTTCAATATTGGCAGCTCGCACCTTCCAACGGGAGAGCTCCGTTTGTGGTTGCGTAGGAGAACAGGAACTAATAACTGTTAATAAGGCGCAATAAATTTGTATCATGAATATATTCCGGTTGTATTTATTTCTCATGAAGCAACACTCCTTTTCTTACAATTTCAAAAAATATAGGTGAAAATAACCTGCTGGAACATTCGGAGCACCAGACATGGAAATTTTATAGAACGTTCTGCGTAACACCGCATTTTCAGATCCGCATATTGCTGTTCCAGACTGGTTGATTTTTATCGTTATGCCATATAGCAATTTGTTATTGTATGCGATTGTACTTTTTCAATATTTCTATTAAACGATCATGTGGAATTGAATAGACTTTGCTGCCATTGATTCCAATCATTGTATCCGCTGCAATAAGTGCATTTACAATCGCTTCTTCTGTAGCTTGTACGGTAGCTAAAAATAGTGAACTCATATGATCATTAGGTAACATATCAAGTTTTTGTTTTTCTTCACGATTCGATGCCCCGGAATTTGCTGTTGAAAAAGCAATGAATATATCACCCGATCCATTCGACGCGTAACCACCCACTTTTGCTATACCCATGGGAACTCGTCTTGCTAGCCGTTTCAGTTGATGCGGCAACAAGGGAGCGTCTGTCGCAACAACGACAATTATCGAACCGTTTCCGTCATCCGCAGACCTAAACTCAGGCATGAGATCGGTAATTTCTTTGCCTACCGGTACACCTGATATAGTTAAAGTATTTCTTGATCCATAATTCGCCTGAACAAGAACACCTACCGTATATACGCCCAATTTTTCATTTATCTGTCTGGATGCTGTGCCGATGCCGCCTTTAAATCGATGACAGATCATACCCGTGCCACCACCTACATTACCTTCACTGACAGGGCCAGACCTGGCAGAATCTAATGCTTTAAATACATCTTCTTTCTTGACGTGAAACCCGTTTATATCATTAAGTTCCCCATCGTATGTCTCAGCGACAACCGGTAATGCCCAGAAGGCATAGGGTTCATTGGGTAAGGGATCAAAAAAACGGTTCTTAAATTGCCATTCAATAACCGCATCACGAACCACACCAACACTATGGGTATTAGTTATCATAACCGGTCCTTCAAGAAAACCCGATTCTTCTACCCATGTTGTACCTGTCATTTCTCCATTACCATTCAGGGAATACCATCCTGCAAACACAGGATCATATTTTTTACATCGTGGAAGAATTGCAGTCACACCTGTTCGAACTGGACCTTTGCCTACTTCTAATTTACCGTCACCTGTTATGAGGGTTGTATGGCCAACCTCTACTCCAATAACATCGGTGATCGCATTCAAAGTCCCAGGCGTTCCTTCAAATGGAATTCCTAAATCACGGGCTCGTGGTTTATTCTGAGCTAAAACATCTTGGGGATATAAAATAAAAATTGAAAAAAGTAAAAGTATGACAATTTGAAATGGAATTATATGTCTCATCATGAATATAATCCTCCGATAGTATTATGGTATAACGATGTTGAGTTAAGTTGTTCCTTCCTTAATATCCGCTTGAATGTTTGGTTGGGGCTTTATTGGTTTCTCAAGAACGACTAGATTCGCACCACAAAAAGGACCGTCCTTGGGACGCAGTGATGCCGTGGGCGTCATCCCCATTGCTGAGTAGAAAGGCACTGCGGAAGCCGCTGTTACCACCCTGAGTGCCGGATATCCCGCCTTATCGATCTCCTTTTGTGCTTGGTGGAAAAGTGCTCGCCCTATCCCTTTACGATGAACAACGGGATTTACAAAGAGCGCCTGAATACTGTTGTCTTTTGTGGTTACAACTCCAACGACTGCACCATCCAATTCAGCAATAAAACTGATTCCCTTGACTCGTAACGAAGCCACGTGTTGACGACTGCAATACTTTTTCAGCGCTAGTGCAACCTGCTCCTGTGTGAAGTCACATACATCCGCTGCAAAGCGTAAGCATTGTGCCGTGATCTCACAAACCACTTCGTCATCGGCTTCTGTCATTTGCCGTACGATTATCATCTAACTTTGACCAAACTAGACATGATCAGCCACCCCTATTCTACCATGGCTTGTTATCCAAGATTTCCATTCAAGCTCCTTCTCTTTCAAATCGCACCAGCTGCGAGGTCGGCTGCAGCAAGGTAATTTCTTGAATGACACACTATAATAATGCTACCAATTACATTGAGAAAGTTGTTGTAAGAACTTGGTATAATTTGCCATTAAAACTATTCTCTATTTCTTCTATGCTTCTTAATCCAAAAATAAATGCTATGGCTATCGGATCGGCCCTGAAATCCGTATGCCCCTCATAGAATCCATACCTCATAGTATAGTACGGCACCATCTCACCAGTGTGAATGTAGGAGAGTTTACGAATGAAATCCGCCATTTCATCTTTCGGGAGTTCCGAATATTTATCGCCAAGGAATGCTTTTTCATCCGGATCGAGTTCCCGTTCCATTTCAAGATGATACTGGCCCAGAATTTCATCGTTGAAAATCGATTCCTGCCAACCGCGTCCTTGCCATTTCAGATATATTTTATGCGAATTATACAGCAGATAGTCAACCGGAAACTGCTCGTTGATCCATATACCCTGCGAAATTCCCGCGAGAATGATATTCCAGACATGAAACAACGGCGCTGCGGTTTGGGGATGCATCAATCCCAGGGTCTGTACAAGACGATTGTCACCTTTGAGAACCGAAATGATATCCTCGTCCGCGGCCATAAATCCTGCCCGCGAATACCCCATCGGACGAGCGATGGCGGTAATCTCTGCGATAGGTTTACCGGTTATCGATGTAAGCCGCACCAGCTCAGATTCATAATGGAGACCGTTTTTCGCCAGTGACGGAAAATCGTCGGCATCCACTTTACATTGTAAACCTTTTCCATAGAGGGATTCTTTGACATTCAACATATCCCCGTTTTCGACCGTAATGTCGAAAATAAGGTAGGTACCGTCCTTAGAGCGGCAGACCACAATCTCTCTACCGTCATCGGTCAGGCCAGGTGAGGGGATATCGGGTTTTAAAGACAACGATGCCGGATAGAGCGGGTATGTTTCCCCTTGAACACTGACTTGTGAATATGTTGCTAAGGGAAAAAACAGCGACAAAAGAATAAAAAGAAACTGAAACACATTTCGTTTAAATATTGATACAGCCTTTTGAGTTTTTATGTCAATCCCCCAGTGAAATGGTGAAAAGTAAATATTACTGTTGTTGAGTGCTTAAAAAGCACATAAAAGGGCTTATACAGAACTATGCTAAGAACCTATATAAAGCAATTTGTACTGTAAAAAACCCTAATAAACATCATTTCCTACAATAAGTCAGTCGGGCTTATCATCCCTTACCCCTTCGACCCTAATATTGGCAGAGAGGGCTTGCAAAAAAATATTGCTGTAAATTCATGTTCTTGAATAAAATAAACTACTTATTAAAATTTAAAAAGTATCAAAAAATGTCAAGATGTTTATGGTTATTTAATTGTTTAAGTTAACTTCAGAATATCGCCGTGATATCTCAAGCAGTTCCTGCGATTTCTGAAGCTTTTCAGAATCGATTAAAACTTTGTGCTGACCGTTTAAATCAAGATCGACATAAAATCGATTCCGCAATATGTATCTGATGTTCGAAGGCGCCTTTCTATACTTCCGGGCAATATGCTTTACCGGCACTCCGGTACAGTATTGTGAAAAGATGCCCTTTACCGCCTCCGCTTCTTCCTCGTTAACAACCAGTTGCTTCTCTTGCATTCGATACCCGAACGGAGGGTGGTTCATGCATCTCTTTTCTTTCAACGCCAAGGCTTTCCCGCGCTTGATACGCCACTGGCGGAGATCGTTCTCAAACTCTGAGAAGACCACACGAATCTTCTGAAATGCTCTCCCCGCCGGATCGGCTTCAGATCGTTCATTTACAAGCAGGATCTTCGTAC
>JAFGMP010000500.1 GCA_016927495.1 Candidatus Latescibacterota bacterium
CCTTTGACCATTCCCATCAACTCTGATATTGATACCCGAGGAGGAACTGATACAACCATATGCACATGATTCCGTTGGAGACTTAATTCCAATACTTCTGCTCCTTTCCTTTCGCAGAGCATTCGGATGTCATTATCCAATAGGTCTTTAAGTACTCCCTCCAATACACGGTAACAGTACTTTGGAGTCCATACTATATGATAATTGTGGTAGTATATCACATGGAATTGTTTTCTAAACAGTTTATATCCCTATACTACTATTTCATCGCTCGTTATGCAAAGCTTTCAGAACATTACCACTTTCAAATAAGGTGGTTTTCTAAGGTAGAATAATGAGAAAAATACCTCAAATTTCACTATTGAAACTTCTCTACATCCCTTTCAACAGCCTTACATGCCTTCCGATATGTTTGACAAGATAATCTCTGTATATGTCGCTGTTATTTCGAAGCAGTGATCTCAGTTCATCGCCCATCTGTTTAAGAACCACACCAAATGCAATGTGTAGAACCTGCCGTACATCGGGATTCTCAGTGATTTGCCTGATTGCCTCATTACTGTCAAGACTTGCGGGATCCGGTACATTGCCCGGATTTGCCGAAATCTCATAGCTGGCAGCATTTTCCTCGAAGGTTTCGAGAGATACCGACAGTATACGCCGGAAGAATTCTATATCAGTTGCGGCTGTGACTTTTATCGCTTCAAGGTAGGAAGTGCCCGCTGTTTTTACATGATAAAAGCCATCGGTAACCTCGCCGAATATGGGATAGATACTGAATTTGTCCGATCCCGAATGCAGGCTGAGACGATAGTCCCCCAGTTCACGGGCAAGTTTGGCATGGGCGGTTATCGATTCCCGAAAATTATCGATTGAACCTTTGTAATCGATACCTTTTTCGAATGCTCCGGCGTACCTCGGCGCAAGGCTGTAGAGTTTTATACCCTCGCGTATGCATTCAGTTGCTATGATACGGTGATCGATTGCTCCTGTGGTTGTGGCGGTCTCATCGATGGACAGTTCGAAGTTGAAACCCGATGAACCCCGTAATTCCTCAAGGCGTTTATAGGCTTTTATGGCATGCCGGACAGCTTTCAGATATTTGACTGCCGAACGTACCACCGTGGTGCGGTCTGCTCCATCCCTGCCTTCATACCGGGCAATAAATTTTTCAGCATCGTTCGAATCATCAAACAAGTCCCGAAATTTCTGTTTCAGGTCGGTTTCCGAATCACTGTCAGCCGTATTGTCAATCTCATCCGATGGATCGATGGTAAACATGGTGAAACCGGCGCGCACAGCTTCCTCGATGTCTTCGATATGCTTGAGATGGTCGGCATCCGCACCCCAGGATTTAAAGTAACCTGTGCGGAACACAACCCAGGTCACATCATCAAGCACCTGTTCGAATGTACGGCCAGTTTTATGGTTCTCCCGTACCGACTGTTGTGCGAGAACAGGAGTCAGTCCCGAGTTCTCGAGCGCTCCGATATGTCCCGGAGTAGCGGGAGCGATGCCGCCGATACGATCACCTGTGCCGAATGACTCTTTGCAATCGAGTACTGAAGGCGCGGTACGAGAAAGAGTTTCCCTGAGTCGAAGAGCATTCTGATGGGTAAGAGAACAAAAAACAGCATAAAATATCTCTTTACATCCATCCACTCTCATCGATTCACCGGAAAAACCTTTTAATGCACTCTCATTCATTGATAAAACAATAAGAGAGGGTTCATTATCGGTTTCTGCAAGCATGAAAAGAAGTCCACCTTCCAGTGAGATCGAGCTTGAGATTGTGCCGTAATCGCCGCCAATCTTTTCTTTGAGGGCTTGCAGAGTAATTTTCCCCTTTAGGGCATCAAGGAGTATCGTTTTATGTTCTTTTGTTTTAAGCATGTCAGGTATCCTCAATCATCACGGTTCAAAAAATAATTGAGGCCCCATGTGCCGAGGCCTCTTAATTTACATAAAAGGCTTTATTATCGTGCAAGCCATCCGCCGTCAACAGGAAGAATTGTGCCGTGAATATAGTCCGCTGCCCCCGAACCGAGAAAGAGAAACGGGCCTACCAGATCATCAGGATCCCCCCACCGTCCCACAGGAAGCCTTTCGAGAATCGAACGATTACGATTCGGGTCATCATGGATCGGGCGCGTAATGTCGGTCAGGATATACCCAGGAGCAATTGCATTTACATTGATCCCGTGAGGCGACCATTCATTACAAAGGGATTTTGTGAACTGTGTAATCGCAGCTTTTGCTGCCGCGTATGATGGTACGATATATCCCCCCGACCATGCGAGCATACTCGATGTGTTGATAATTTTACCACCTTCGCCGCGTTCAAGCATGTGACGGCCAACCTCACGGCACATAAAGAATGTACCTTTTGCCTGAACATTGAGAACAAGATCCCATTTATCCTCAGGATATTCTTCGCTTTTGGCACGGTAAAGCACTCCGGCGCCATTGACCAGAACATCGATCTTTCCAAAATCCTTAATGATCTGGGCAACCGTGTCCACAATCATCGATACATTCGAGACATCGCATTTATATACTTTCGCAGTTCCACCCTTGTCCACGATCGCTTTTTTCGTTTCTTCGGCGCCTTTCATATTTACATCAACGATAGCTACCTTTGCACCGGCTTCTCCGTATCCTTTTGCCACCCCCTGAAATATACCCGACGATCCACCGGTTATAACGGCAACTTTACCTGAAAAATCAAACGTTACACCATTGTACTTCTTCATTGTCTTCCTCCCACATGGAAATGGATTCAAAAACGATTTATATTAATGTTATGAGGTTAGTCATTAAATCAAATAGATATATCAGGTGGAACATTTTACTAAGCAATTTACATCGAAAGAAATCCGCCGTCTATATAGAGGGTTGTTCCCGTGACATAACTCGAAGCGTCACTTACCAGATATACTGCCGCCCCGGCAAAATCATCCGGTCTTCCCCATCGCCCCAATGCCATACGGCTTGACAAATATCTGTATCGTTCAGAATTGCCGCGAACACCCTCGGTCATATCCGTTTCACAGAAACCCGGGCCTATTCCATTGACCCTGATCCCATATTGTCCCCAATCATTTGCAAGAGCACGAATTAATGAATTAACAGCACCTTTTGAGGATGTGTATCCCGGCACATTCATACTGCCGTGGACAGAAACGATTGAATCGGTTATAACAATCGAACCGCCATGTCCCTGTGTAATCATTATCTGTGCAGCCTTTTGTGCCAGGAGGAATACGGACCTGACATTGATATTAAAAACATCATCAAAATCTTTAATTGAGTGTTCATGTGCTGGTCCACGGCGAATTATTCCAGCATTACAAATAACAAAATCAATGCCGCCCAATACGTTACAGGCAGCTTCTGCAAGTCTGCTTACGTCATCATCGTTCCCTGCATCCGCCCGAAACGGAACTATTTTCCCACCAAACTTCCGCAACTCTTTTGATACTTCTTCCAGCAAATCCATGTTTTTTGCTGTAATAACCAGATCGGCGCCCATTTCAGCCAATCCTTCTGCCATACCTCTTCCCAAGCCACGGGAGGCTCCGGTTATAATTCCGCGGCTGCCGGTAAGGCTGAATTTCTCTTTTATCAAAACTTACTCCATCCGAAGAATGAGATGTTGATCCGAAACAATTGCTAAGATTAAATTCTAATATAACAGTGATGATATTGTTATACAATACATTTCCAAATTCCACATACGCCCTAACCCGTAAAAAAAATTACAATATTTTTTAAAAAAACTCTTGACAGTATAATATAATACACGTATTTTGCGGTATAATCAATTACACACCGTTTGCAAGCACTTTTTTTATCAATATATTAGACCTATAGAAGGAGAGAAAAATGTCCAAAAATTTAACGAGCCGTCAGGCGTCAGTATTATCATTTATCAAGGAATTTGCAATTGAACATGGATATCCTCCGACAATTCCCGAAATTCAGGAAAAATTCGACATTAAATCGCCAAACGGAGTTAATAACCACATCAAGGCCCTCATCCGAAAAGGATATCTGAAACGTGATTCGTCCCGTGCACGTGCGCTCGATATTATCGGAAAACGTGACGGAATTCCCATCATTGGCCGTGTTGCTGCCGGTGCTCCGTTGCTTGCTCAGGAAAATCTCGAGGGTTATTTTAATATGCATGACATTTACGGCTCCTCTGATGAGGTATTTATGCTGCGGGTCACCGGAGAAAGCATGATTAAAGCCGGTATTTTCGATGGAGATTATGTTATAGTCAGAATGCAGCAAACTGTCGAGGCCGGTGAAATCGGTGTGGCTTTCATTGAAGATGAAGCCACCATTAAAAGGATTTACCGCGACGGCAATATTATCAGACTCATTCCGGAAAATGATAGCATGGATCCGATAACGGTTATGAGCACCAATCCGTCTTTCAGAATCGGCGGAAAAGTAGTCGGTGTTGTAAGAAGGATGTAGATGTGGTGAATTCACATTTTGGGAATTATTACAACATGAAGCAAACCACTCTATTAAACAAAATACAACATCTTGTCATTCTGAGTGAAGCGAAGAGTCTCAAAAATAATTGAAATACGAGATTCTTCACTTCGTTTAGAATGAAATGGTAATAACCAATATTTTTAAAACCGTATAGCATACATATATTCTTATGTCAAACTGGTATAACGCCTGCAATAAAACTGCTTCACTTATCAGAAATACCATACCGTCCCAGTACCATTCCCGGACATTTTCCGGTATAATCGGTGACATAAAAGTCTTATCCTCAAAAAAGGCACAGTCACTTTTCAACCGTAAAAAAGGACTTGGAAATCAGTATGCATACCTTTACCTCACTCAGGGCATCGATTACGGCAGAGGTTACCAGGCATGCGCGGTAGAAGCCCTCAGAGATGTACTTGGTCACGGGTTAAACAAAATACTTAGTGGCAATATCCTCGATGTGGGTTGTTCAGTCGGTGTTACCGCAGGTGTTTTATCATTCAATCAAATAGTTGGATTTGATCTTTTCCCCGACTTGTTAAAAACAGCAAAACTTGTGGATTCGATCAATAGGACACAAAATTATTACGTTGCAGCAGATATGACACATGACTGGCCTTTTGAAAGAGTGTTTGACAGTGTGGTCTGTGGTATGGTATGTCATCATCTTAAAGAACAGGTGGATGTTATAACTTTTTTCAGAAATGTCAACCGTGTCCTGTACCGGGGAGGCTCGCTGATAATCACCCTTCCCGCAGGGTCGATTTGTACAACGGTACAATTGGAACATGTCATGTCGGCTGTGGAAAATTTTGGCTTTAAAACTGACCGTAAATTATCCGGTCTCGTACGATCGACTGATGATTCCCGTTCGTTGTTCTGGATGTTCCAGATTATAGCAGAGAAAATTACGGATAAAACAGGCAACATGTTTATCAGTTCGGATTTCGGATTTCAACAATACCGTACACCGGAAACCCGTGAGGAAAAAGGCGACAAAGCACGAACCACAATTAAATCTGTCCGTTGTATGAAACATAACAGTTTTGAATTGATTGGAATCGATGAGATGCATAGGTTATTTAGAGAGAAAAATCTGGTTTTCCCTGTTTTATCAGCCTGCTTTTTTATTCCTTAACCAACCTCACAACCGCCACAACCGGTTTATGATCCGATCCTTCTGCGTTTCTGATGACTTTCGAATGTAACACCGTAATATCACGGCTCACAAAAATATGATCGATCCGCATCACATCACGGGCCAGTAATGATAACAACGGGATTCTGGATAATCTCTTTTTATTTTTTATCCACGATTCCCCAAATGTCGATCCCAACCCCCATCCTTTCGATGAAAACGTGTTAATAAACTGACTTTGAAGAAGGTGATAGGCTCTGCTGTTCGGTGTATCGTTCAGGTCACCGCATAAAATTGTCGGTTCTTTGAATGTGGCTATGGTTTCGAGAATGAACCGGGCCTGCTCATTTTTCTCCATATCAACAGGCAGCTCATAATCGATTGCTGTATCACCGACCTCTTTAAGATTAAATGTTTTTCTGACAGTATTTTCAATATGATGACCAACCGTCGAAAGATGATAGTTCACCACATTAATCTTTCTGTCATCTAGTGTCATTTCTGCAAATATAAAATTAATGTGACCATCCTCAACTTTACTGCTGTTTGATACCCTGATTTTTGCCAGTGGGTAGCGGGACATTATAAACGCTACGCTTTGAGTCCATCGCGAGAAGTGTCCACCTGTCATCTGATAAGGGAATATATCTCCCAATTCACGTTGTATAAGAACCGGATCGCGCATCGGATTAAACTCGATAAAACAGACAACATCCGGGGATTCATTTTTTATCGTTTTAATCACACGCATTCTGTCATCGAATCCTGCCTGGGAATATATGTTGTAGCTCATAATCTTAATAGTATTTACACCAGTGTTTGAAGTAAAAACAGGAAGCATTTGCCAGCGATAATGGGAAATTGTGATACATAATATTAAAATTATTGGCAGGTAAATTGCGTAGAATTTTTTTTGCAAAATATTGCCCGGAAAACACAGAAGGGTTTTAGCAATGAAAAGCGAAAGAGGAATAAATAGAAAAGCAAATGCCGTTTCATAATTAAACATGAAAAAGAATAATACTACAGTTAAAGCCAGTATCCATTTCTTTACAAATTCTATAGGTCTGTCAGGTTTTATTACAAATCCGAGAATCCAAAGTATTGAATCGAACCAAATATAGATACCGAATGGAATCCATACAAGATCCGAAAGAATACTGGCGGCAACTCTTATTAATACCGCATGATCAGGAGTGAAACGAGCCCCATACCAGATAAAAACTACCAAAGCAGCATATGTCCAGAGCAGTATTTGATAAATAATAGCACTGTAAAACTTTGAGATCTGAAGAGGCATTATTCTATCCCATAAACATCATAATCTATGTAGTTTCAATATTAACAGGTTGAATATTCGATCATCTTATTAGATTATGATACAGTGTGTTATTATTATCCTCGACTGTTATATCATTTGTTTTCTACCTGATCGAAAATCCCCGTTTTTCAAGGAACAAAAGAAATTCCGTTCGGAATTCCGAGAGGTCATCGCCGGTGAGCGTTCTTTCCTGAAGTCCGAGCCAGAAACGGAATGTGTAGCTGATTTTACCTTCCGGCAAGCCTTTCCCATCGTAGAGATAAAGAAACTTAAACTTTTTCAATACAGAATTTGAAAATTTACTCAGGACAGCATCCAGTTCGGCATACACAACATTTTTTTCTGCAAGTATTGAGAAATCCATCCATGATCCGGGATACACTGGAATACTTTCATAAGTCATATCAGGATATATAGCGCCCGAAATTTCATCAAGATTGAGTTCAAACCATACTATTTGCGTCCCCTTTTCATAAATATCAGGGAAAGGATTTTCCAGATAACCTATATGTCCGATATGCTTATTGCCAACATAAATACTCATAACCGACCCGGCAGCGTACCATGGTTTTGACAAGGTTTCCGAAAGTTCAAACATCACTTCTCCGGTATTGGATATTTCAAGAATTTCCTCAATTGTACCCTTTACACTCAATAACAGATCCTGAAGTTTACCGGTTTTTCCCGATTGATATCCGACTCCCGCAATATGTATCGGCTGTACACAACCGTCAGATGTAGGGAAATATACGCTTCCGATTTCATAGAGAAAAAATCTGTCCCTGTGCATTGAGTTCGATTCAACAAGCGCCAGAAGGTTCGGTAAGAGTTCCAGTCGCATCCGACTATTATTTTCGGCAGCGGGATTCTGTAATATAAGCGTTTCCCCGGGATCATAATCCAAACGTTTCAACCAGAAATCATCGTACCAGCTATAGGTATGAACCTCAGTGTATCCCTTTGCGTTGCTAAGAAACCGCCTGATCTTGTGCTGTTTCTGAATCTCCGTATTGAATGAGTATGGACACATCTCAATCTGAGGCATCGAAGGGGTAACATTATCGTAACCGTATATTCTGGCAACCTCTTCGACGATATCATTGGGGATTGAAATGTCACGTTTGCTCCGATGCGGAGGCACAGCTATCTGCAGTTCATCATCATAGATGTTACATCCGAATCCCAATGACGCCAAAATACCACTGATTCGTTTATCGGAAATGTTCATTCCGATCGCTCTGGTTATGACATCTTTTTTCATGTTAAGGGGACGCGGATTTTCTCCGGTTTCACCTGCGCATGTTAGCTGAGACATCAGAGCAGCATCCAATCCGGCATCCCGGAGAAGCCATACAAAACGTCTGATAGACAGCGCCATATGATACTGCGGTTGGCCTTTTTCAAATCGCTGGCTGGCCTCGCTTCTCAGCCCGAGACGCAGGGCGGTTCGCCTGATTCTCGCCGGATTAAAGTTGGCACTTTCGAGAAGGACACGAGTCGTATTTTCTTTAACCTCAGTCTCTTCACCTCCCATAATACCTGCAAGTGCAATAGGCCCTAAATGGTCACAGATCATACAGTCCTCGGGAATCATTTCACGGTCGATGCTGTCAAGAGTGCGAAAAGTACCCTTTTTCCCGAATGGCGATACTATGATATCACGTACCCTTTCACCATCAAAAGCATGCATCGGCTGCCCAAGTTCAAACATGATATAGTTTGTCAGATCGACCAACAGATTTATCGGTCTCTGACCGATAGACAATAGACGGTACTGTATAGGTAACGATGAAAATGCCGGCCGTAACCCATCAATATCGAGACAGCAATATCCAGGGCAACTATCTTTATCGTCTATTCGCAGAGGAAACGAAGCAAGATTACTTCCTTCGGATATGTCTATCGTTTCCAGCGGTTTAAGGTCATTCCCGAAAATTGCCGCAAGTTCACGTGCAAATCCGTAATGTCCCCATAGGTCCGGTCTGTGTGTGATACTCTTATTGTCTATATCGATAATATGATCTTCAGCGGGTACAAACTCAGCAAGCTCTGTTCCGACAGCCATTGTATCGGGAAAGGCCATAATCCCGACGTGAGATTCTCCCCACCCAAGTTCCATCGGACTGCAAAGAATACCCTGGCTCAGATAATTAAATACTTTCTGTTCCTTTATGGTGATACTATCTGCAATTATTGCCCCAGGAGGTGCAAAAGCCGATTTCATGCCGACCTGTACATTCGGTGCGCCACACACGGTTTTTAATGACTCCGAACCCAGATCAACTGTTACATAATTCATAGCTTTATCGCTTTTGCCGGTATCTATAGGTTCTATAGCTGTAATTTCTCCGACAATAATACCATTCACCGAGCGATTAATAACATATACCTCTTCAACCTCGGCCGTTTTCATTGTAAGCTCTAACGCAATATCTTTTGAGGACATTTTAGGAATATCAACGTATTGCCCAAGCCATTCGAGAGAAAGCTTCATTAACAAAATTCCTTATTGGGTTATATATTTTAATATTTTTACTTTTTTATTAAATAACATCATGAAGATACATGATGTTTCAAACATTCAATTCAATTGATAATTATTAACTGCATTTTTATTAATTTATTCCGGCATTATACTGCGGTCGTGAACTGCTCTAAAGCCCTGATATCGCCGGAATTAAACAGCCGTATATTTGGAATACCGTATTTCATCATCGCAAGCCGTGTCAGACCGAGCCCGAAAGCAAATCCGCTCCATACATCGGGGTCGACACCTCCGAATTTCAGAACATTCGGGTGTACAAGCCCGCAGGGAAGAAGTTCGATCCATCCTGAGTTTTTACATGATCTGCAGCCGCTTCCCCCGCAAATCAGACACTGTATATCAAGTTCGAATCCCGGTTCGACAAAAGGAAAGTAGCCGGGTCTGAGCCGTGTGACCACCTCACGGTGAAATACTTTGCTGAGCAGCAGTTTCATCACGCTAATGAGATTAGCCACACTGATGTTGTGGTCAACCATCAATCCCTCAAGCTGGTAAAATGTGTTTTCATGGCTCGCATCGATGGTCTCATAACGAAAACACCGTCCGGGAGCGATCATTTTCATGGGAGCGCCATATTTTTCAAGGGCACGGACCTGGACTGCCGAAGTCTGGGTTCGGAGTACCATCCCGTTGGTAAGCCAGAATGTATCCTGCATTTCACGGGCAGGATGATCAAATGGCGTATTGAGTGCATCAAAATTATAGTATTCCTTTTCAACCTCGAATCCGGTCTCTATAACAAATCCCATGCTCATAAATATTTCTTCAAGTTCAAGCCGTACAAGAGTAACAGGATGCATCGAACCCAGCGTATGTCCCGATCCGGGCAATGTCATATCTATCGATGGTAGTTTTTTGGCGACCATTCTCTCTTGCAACGTGGTAAGCTGCGCTTCAATCGAACTTTCCATCAACGTTTTCAGATCGTTGAATTCTTTGCCGAATGTTCCGCGTTTTTCAGGCGAAAGTACCTTGAAATCGACATTTTTCCGCAATTGAGCCAAAAGGCCCTTTCTGCCCAGATATTTCAGCCGCAACGCCTCAACATCCTCTACAGACGCGCAGGATTCCTTTTCTTTTTCAAATCCTTCCCGTAAAACGTCTATATTTTCCATTTAAAACCTCCGTAATCAAGTATATCTTAAAATGTTTTCCAAAGTAAGATTATAAGATAGAATATTGTTATGTCCAAATCAATACTATTTATCCTCAGGCGATCCCCCATTTTTTTGAAATATGGTCGAAATAGAAAAAAACTGTCTGAACATGATTCACATGATTATAAGGATTATCATGATACTGCTTCGCAAAAAGACTGCTACGACGCGACACGTCCGTTGACTTCCCCCGTTTTCAATTCTGAAAATCTTTTTTTTATCCTGAAAATCGTGTTCGGATTTTTTTGTTTATGTGTAAGGGCAATCCCTTGTGGTTGCCCGGAATTATTGTTTGTCTAAACCATGATTTACTTGATTTTAAAAAATGAATGTGTTGCAACGCAGTACTCTTCTCCGGGAAGATATATCATGACAGATCTTTAACAGTATGGATTTATGAATTCTTTAGCGAAGGGGGTTTGCGGGCATAGAAAAATTTCTTGGCAATACCGTATATAGTAATTACTATTTACGATAATTCGTGAATTGTGGGTGGCAAAGCGACCCCAACTGCTTGGAATAATTTCCCGCAATTACCTATGAATTCGGTACGAATTGAAAAGCGTTTATCGTTTTCTACAATCAATACTTATTGTAGAGCTTTTAGGTCCTGAATGATGTCAGTCCACTCAAAAACATAGCCAGCAGCGTTCAGACGTCGATCGAGTTCTTTTTTGAGGATCAATGCAAGGAAGCTGCAAAACACATGGCCTTTGATTGTAGTGTCAATTGATGAAAAACCGGGCGTGTTTCGAGCAGTGATTTAACATCCCGGAAGACCCGCTCGACCTGCCACAGTTCTTTGTATTTGAGAGCTACTTGATCAGCCGGTAAATCAGTGTTTGTTTGCAGTACC